>JAISIZ010000091.1 GCA_031261785.1 Mediterranea sp. (in: CFB group bacteria) | reverse complement strand
GGACGCATCCGTACAGGGATGCCGACGGCGAATTTATGGCGCGCGTTGTCGATGTGGAACCCGAGGGACGGTTAGTTCTGGAGGATGTGGAGGGGAGTTTAAGGCGCTATATGTTCAAGAAAGTGGAATATTTGTCGACGAAAAGCGCAGACCTGTTGAATTAAATACTATCTTTGGCGCATTCGTTTAATATAAAAAAGTATCTATGATGAAGACTCCATTACCTTATTTGCTTACATGCTTCGCATGTACGGCCTTCCTGTTAACCGGATGCGGCGGCTCGAACGATGATCCCATACCAGCCGTCGAAGAAGTGGCAACGCTCGAAGTTCTCCCAACGTCATTCCCCGAAGTCAGCGCGGCCGGAGAGACGATATCGTTCAACGTCACGAGCAACACCTCTTGGAAGATCACCAGCAATAGCACGTGGTGCAGTCTGAGCGTAGCTTTGGGAGTCAACGACAAAACCATCACGGCCACCGTAGCCGTCAACGAAGGCGAACTGGCACGCACGGCCACGATTACCATCTTAGCCACGGAAGGGAACTTGAGGCGAACCGTGATCGTCAAGCAAAAGGCACTTACGCTCGAAGTTTCCCCAACGTCTTTCGCCGAAGTGGAATACAGCGGAGGAACCATATCGTTCGATGTCACGAGCGACAGCAAATGGAGCGTGACGAACGACAGCCCGTCGTGGTGCACCCTGGAAGGCGTAGGCACGGGTACGGTCACGGGCAACAAGACCATCACGGCTACTATCGCCGCCAACGAGACCGGAAAGGCACGCAAAGCCACGATCACCATCTTGGTCTCGCAGAACCTGAAGCGAACAGTGACCATCGAGCAAGAGGCGTCCGCATTCAGTGCCGACGCGGCACAGACCTATCACTACGTGCTGCCCGTCATCTTCCACGTATTTTCCAGCAGTGGCGACCAGTCTCCGAATCTCACCTATCAGAGAGCCGTCGAGCTTATCGACGGCTGCAACCGCTATTACCAGAACAAGCTGGGAAGCGGCAGCCAGGACTTCAGGCTGACGTTCGAACTGACTACCACCGCCGCTCCAGGCAAGACGATCACCGAGCCGGGCATAGAGCGCATTACCATGACGAGCGACCCGACGATGGACTGCGATAAATTCATGTCGGACAGGACGAACGTGAAATACCTGTGGAACCCTAACGAATACATCAACATCATGGTGTACCCCTTCAAGAGAGATCCTACATCGGACGGAGTCACCTTGGGCATCGCGTACCTGCCCTACGTCGTGTCGCCCGCCAGTATCGGGGGCTTGCCGAGCCTCCAGCAAGAATTGGTGTTGGGCAACCTGACATACCCCCACTGCATCTCGCTCAACAAGAGCTATATCAACGAAGAGGAGAGCGTGGAAGGAGAATACTACAACGGCCGGGACCCCATCGGCACCCTCGCCCACGAGATGGGGCATTACCTCGGGCTGCATCACGCCTTCGGCGAGGCTGACAACGGCAACATCGACCTCTGCCAGGATACCGACTATTGCGACGACACCCCGGCGTACAACAGGAACGCGTACATGAACTTCTTGGACAGCTATACATACATCAACGGAAGCAGCCTCTCCTGGGACGACCTACCGTATCTCATGTCCCGGACGGATTGCCTGACGGGAGAGGAAAGCACGCCCAACAACGTGATGGATTACTACTACTCCTGGCAAAACCGCTTCACTCCCGAACAGGAGGCACGTGTGCGCTACGTTCTCAACTACGGCACGCTCGTTCCCGGCCCTAAGGTGGGGCGAAGCGCCAGGACACGAGCCGTGGATGGACCGATAGACCTGCCCCGGCGCATGATGAGATAATCAATAAATAAATAGATATGTTTTTATGAGAAACCGATTATTACTATTGCCTGTGCTTGCGGCGGTGCTGCTGGCATTTGCGGGATGCGAAAACACCGATCCCGAACCACCCTTCACCGCCGACGCGGCCGAGGCGCATCACTACCAATTGCCGGTCATCTTCCATGTGTTTCAAGACGCCTCGGATTCCGGGGAGCGGATGAGCGCCGCCAGGGCCGTCGCGATCATCGATGGTTGCAACAAGTATTTCCAGAACAAGAAGGCGAGCGGTAGCGTGGACATGAATCTCGAATTCATCGCGGCCACCGCCGACCCGAAAGGGAAGCCCTTGTCCGAGGGAGGAATCCACCGTGTCACAGTGTCCAACCCGACGATGGATTTCACCGCCTTCATGAAGGACAAGAAGAACATAGAATACCTCTGGGACCCGAACGAGTATATCAACGTCATGGTGTATCCGTTCCGTAGCGAAGCGAATGCCGAAACGTTCACCCTGGGTGCCGCCCATTTGCCCTATACGGTCAGACCCGACCACTTGGACGGGCTGGAGAGTACGGATGTCTTTCTCACGCTCGAGAACCTGGGCTATCCGCATTGCATCTCGCTCAACAAGACCTACATCAACGAGCAGGAAAGCGTAGTAGGCAGCTTTTACAACTCTCTGGATCCCGTCTCCGCCCTGGCCCACGAGTTGGGACATTACTTAGGCTTGCACCATGCCTTCAACGAGGGAGAGGGTGACGACCTCGATCTCTGCGCCAACACGGACTACTGCGACGATACGCCAGCCTACAATCGCGGCGAATATTTGGACTTCCTGGATAGGTATACGCCCATCTCCGGAGACAAGATCACTCTCGAAGACCTACGGGTGCTGACGCTTCGGAAAGATTGCCTGACCCATGAGGAATCCACGCCCAACAACGTGATGGACTACGATATCTCGTGGGTGAACCGCTTCACGACCGACCAGCGGGCGCGTGTCCGCTACGTGCTGGCGCGCAGCCCGCTCGTTCCCGGCCCGAAAGTCAAGAAGGGTGCCGCGACGAGGAGCGTGAGCGGTCCTATCGACCTGCCCATGAGGATGATGAAATGTACCAAAAGGAGGTAAATGGCATCCTTTTTCCATATTCTTTGAACGACTTATCCCCTTTTTCTTGCATCCTATTGGATTTCTCTCTAAATTTGGCACAAAATTACGCTCCCCGAGCATAAACTTACGCATCATGTCAGTGAACAAAGTCATCCTAATAGGAAACGTGGGACAAGACCCGCGAGTGAAATACTACGATGCCGGATCGGCGGTGGCCACCTTCCCATTGGCCACCACCGACCGCGGCTATACCCTCCCCAACGGCACCCAGATTCCCGAACGGGCCGAGTGGCACAACATCGTGGCCTCGAACCGGATCGCCGAGATCGTGGACAAATACGTCCACAAGGGCGACAAACTCTACATCGAAGGGAAAATACGCACGCGCTCGTACAGCGACCAGGCTGGCGCGCAGAAATACATCACCGAAATCTACGTGGACAACATGGAGATGCTCACCCCGAAAAGCGCGCATCCTGCCGGCGCGGAAACATCAGTCTAACTTAAACGTACACACTTGGACTCAGACGATTATTTCAGTCAGTTGACTGACTTACTTAACGGTGTCATCACCGTCAACACTCCATCGGCCTCGGCCGTCATAGCCATCGTTTTGGCTGGCATCCTTTTACTTGCCTCGGGCTTCGCGTCGGCTTCCGAAATAGCTTTCTTCTCGCTCTCGCCTGCCGACCTGAACGATATCCAGGATGAAAAACACCCATCCGATACCAAAATCAGCTACCTGCTCGGCGATTCGGAACGATTGCTGGCCACCATTCTCATCACCAACAACTTCGTGAACGTGACCATCATCATGCTGTGCAACTTCTTCTTCATGAATGTCTTCGAGTTTCACTCGCCGGCGGCGGAGTTCGTGGTGCTCACCGTATTGCTCACCTTCCTGCTGTTGCTGTTTGGCGAAATCATGCCCAAGCTCTATTCCGTGCAGAAGACGCTCGCTTTCTGCCGATTCTCGGCTCCCGGTGTCTACGTGCTGGAGAAAATGTTTCGCCCCGTGGCCACCTTGTTGGTAAACTCCACCGGATTCCTCAACAAACGTTTCTCCGGGAGGAGCCACAACATCTCCGTCGACGACCTCTCGCACGCCCTCGAACTCACTGACAAGGCCGACCTGAAGGAGGAAAACAACATCCTCGAAGGCATCATACGCTTTGGCGACGAGACCGTGAAGGAGGTGATGACCTCGCGCCTCGACATGGTCGACCTCGACATACGTACCTCGTTCAGGGACGTGCTGAAGTGTATCATCGACAACGCCTACTCACGCATCCCCATCTACGCCAATTCGCGCGACAGCATCAAGGGTGTGCTCTACATCAAGGACCTGCTTCCGCACATCGGCAAGGGTGACTACTTTCGTTGGCAGTCGCTCATCCGACCCGCCTATTTCGTGCCCGAGACGAAGATGATCGACGACCTCCTGCGCGATTTCCAGGCCAATAAGATACATATCGCCATCGTGGTCGATGAATTTGGAGGCACCTCCGGACTGGTCACCATGGAGGATATCATCGAGGAGATCGTGGGCGAGATAAACGACGAGTACGATGACGAGGAACGTACCTACACCGTGCTGGACGACCATACGTGGGTGTTCGAGGCGAAGACGCAACTCACCGACTTTTACCGCATCGTGAAGCTCGACGAAGAGGAGTTCGAGCAAGTGGTGGGTGAAGCCGACACTCTGGCGGGCATGCTGCTCGAGATCAAGGGCGAGTTTCCCACCTTGCACGAGAAATTGACCTATCGCGACTATGAGTTCGAGGTGCTCGAGATGGACAGTCGCCGCATCCTGAAGGTGAAATTCACCATACTGGCCAAGGAGCGGAAGGCGGATCCCGGAAAAGACTAACTTATCCCCTCACTCACCTTTATGCCACTATATCTGCGCGACAACACCCCCTTGCTTTCTTTCGGGGTATGGAAGATAGAGGAAACCGTCGAAGAGCTGCTCGCCTTGCTTCCACCCGACCGTCGGAACGCCTGCCTGGAGGAGATCGGGAATTTCGCCTCCCCCCGCCGTCGGAAAGAATGGCTATCCACCCGCGTGTTACTCAACGAGATGCTGCGCGACAACGCCGGCATAGCCTACACCCCGGAGGGGAAGCCGTACCTGGCCGATCACGCCCGGCACATCAGCATCTCGCACACCAAGGGATATGCGGCGGTGGCGCTGAGCGATCTTGTTCCCGTGGGCATCGACATAGAGGCGTACGGTACGCGAGTCTGTCGGGTCCGCGACCGTTTTCTCCGTCCCGACGAGCAGATAAATCCTTATCGTGGCGACGAGGTGTGGAGCCTGCTGCTGCATTGGTCGGCCAAGGAGGCGATGTTCAAGTGCATGGAGGTGCCCACCCCCGACTTCCGCAAATTGCGCGTCTTCCCTTTTACGCCATTGGCGATGGGGCGTCTCCGCCTAAGGGCAGAGAGTCATAGCGGAGATACGTTCGCCGGGCAGTATATCATCCTTCCCGACGCGGTGCTCGTGTACGTGGCGGGATAGCTCTCGCGCGCAGCGCTCGCGCCAAGTGAATTTCATGTAATCCGTACCCAAATTATCCTTCGGCTATCCACGCTACGAAATAGATTCGTATCTTTGTGCCATCAACCCCATTAAAGGCTAACGATATGATGAACAGCAGACCACTGCCTATCGGCATACAGGACTTTGAGTACATTCGCCGGAATAACTTCGTGTACGTAGACAAGACGGAGTATATCTACCGCCTTGCCTACCAAGGGAAACCGTACTTCCTCGGTCGTCCCCGACGCTTCGGGAAGAGCTTGCTTCTCTCCACCATGAAAGCCTACTTCCTTGGCAAGCGCGAGCTGTTCGGGGGATTGGCTATCGAGAAGCTGGAGACGCGATGGGAAGCGTATCCCGTGTTCCACCTGGACATGAACGTCGACGCTTACACGAGCATGGACACGTTCATGACCGCGCTGAACACCAACCTGAAAGTATTGGAGAAACAGTGGGGAAAAGATGAGAGCGAAGACACTCCCCCAAGCCGTCTGAAAGGTCTCATCGAGAGAGCCTATCGGCAAACGGGCAAGGGCGTGGTAGTGCTCATCGACGAATACGACAAGCCCCTACTTGACACGATGGACAATCCCGAACTGCACGCATTGATACGTCCCCAGCTCCAGGCCTTCTACGGCGTGCTGAAGAGTGCCGACCCCTCCCTCCGCCTCCTTTTCTTCACAGGAGTGACGAAGTTCGGCCAGGCCGGCGTGTTCAGCGGCATGAACCAGCCACTGGACATCAGCATGAACAAACAATACGCCAGTATTTGCGGCATCACGGAGGCAGAACTGGTAGATAACTTCCAGCCTGAATTGCGCGCCTTGGCCAAAACGGAACAGATGACCTACGAGGAGACCTTGGAGAAGACGCGACGGATGTACGACGGATACCATTTCAACCG
>JAISIZ010000083.1 GCA_031261785.1 Mediterranea sp. (in: CFB group bacteria) | reverse complement strand
GTGAACCGGGTGCCATCCATGAATCGAGCCTCGAAGTCATACCAGTCCAACCCGTTCTCCGTATCGTATTCCTTACCGATGTACTTTCGGGACTGTTTATCCGGGTTGTAGCTCTCGGCGAACGGGGTACCGTACGGATAATAGTGATTTGCTTGCTCCACGTTACCCTTCGCGTCGGCCACCACGCGGTTGCTCCCCAAGTGGTCCTGAAAGTAGAAGTGGTACTGGCCGTCCTTGACGTAGCCGCCGTCCACGAGAATCATGTCCAACGAATCGTTCTCGTAGACGAGATTGCCGACATAGTTGGTGCGCTTCGTACCGCCCGCGTTGCGGTGGGCGACGGAGAGTTTTCTGCCGTTGGCGGAGTAGACGTACTCGTTCATGATGTCACCATTTCCCGCGAAGGTAACCTTTTCCGGGAGATTCAGGACGTTGTAGGCAATGGAATAAATTCCATTGTTGGTGTCCATGGTCATGTTGCCGCTGGCGTCGTAGGCGTACTCCACATCCATGTTCGCGCTATTCTTGAAATCCCGCGACATGGATAGCGTCGCTTCCTTTCCCGCGTCGGAAGCTTTCACGAGCTGGTTGCCATGATAGGTGAAAGTCACGTCGTCCACCAAACCGTAGGTGGTGGTACCCGTATTACCGTGACGACGCAGGCTCAGGATATTGTCATGCTCGTCGTACGAATAGTCTGTACTGAACTTATCGCTCAACACGCCTCCCTCCAAATAATCGGCCACTGTCAGGCGGGAAAGGTTGTCGTACGTGAAGTTGTAGCCTCGCCGCTTATTATCCCCAGTACGTGTCACCTGCCAGTCCATGGCGGAGATGTCCCCGTTATAGCAAGGATCGTTCGACCCGTCCGGACGAGCGTCATTGTAATATAGCGTCTGGCTGAACAATGGCCCGGAAATGCTTTTCATCCACGACCTCACATTATAGCCATAGTCCGTGCGCAGGCTGTCGTTCCCGTTACGTTTGTTGGCGACCAATCGGCCCAATTCGTCGTATTCGTTGTCCGCCAGGGTCATCACTTCGCCGCCGTTCAGTTGGTGCGTGGTGGTGAGCGGTCGTCCGGCGTGGTCGTAGGTGTAGGCGTAGAGTTCCGTTTGGGTGGGCTTACCCGTGGCGGAATGGATGAGTTTTCGCTTCGTGGGCTGCCCCGTGAAGTTGTAACCGATATATTCCTTGTCTCGGCCACCCGACAACTGGTTGCTGGATTTCGCCTGCACCATGCGCCCTTTCGCGTCATAGTACATCACGGAATAAAGATAAGCCGGTGTGCTCGAGCCATCCAATTGAGCGGCCAACGTGCCGGTGAGCAGGCCTCGGGGATTGCTCGTGTAACGTTTGCCGAAGCCTTCCGCCTCGACAGATGGGTCGTAGCAGGCACTCGCGTCTGTTTCTTTGGGCAACCCGTTCTTCCCAAGGAAGGAATAGTCGTCGTAATAGTTGACGGAGAGAACCGTGGACGAGATCAAGGAGACACCCACTATGTAGTAACCTTTGTATATCCCCGCTCCCGCCGAAGAGGTGGAAGGGAAGTAAGAGTACCACGACGCACTGATGACAGTATCATCCAGCGGAGCGGAGAAGGGACGCAACCCATTCCGGCAGATACCCGAGAAGCATTCCCGCCCTGTCAGGTCGGGGATGGAGAACGACCATTCGCCACGTTGCCTCTGATTACCGTCTTGTGAAAATATCAAGCGATTGTTCCTATCGTAGACAAAGAACGTCCAGTCGCAGCCGGGAAGTTTCTTGGCGATCACCCGGTGGCGCGCGTCGTATTGGTAAAGGTACGCGTAGTCGCGCAGCGCGGCCGATCCGCCGCTTTCATAAGTGCCCACCCTCATCTGCCCGGAGGCCATGGGTGGAAGCACGACGCATTGGTCGCCCCAATCATCATATATATAGTACGTGTCGTAAGCCTTCTGCTGCCCATCCTCGCGGTTGACGCGACGAGTCAGGAGCAGCCGGCCTGATTTGTCTTGAAAGTCAAGTCCAATATTTCCGTCCTCATCGGTAGTGCGGGTGACGTAAAGCTTCCCCGAAGCGTAAACCCCTTGCGTCTGGATTTGCAGGACAGTGTCCCTGAGGAGAGAAACGTCATAACGGACACAATTAAGCAAGGGATCTTCTATCCGATTGGTCAAGTAGGCTTTTTTAGTGCTTCGCTTGTTTGTCCTCCAAGCCTCTCCCGCACCGTATTCCTCCGCGACCCTGTTCAGTGGTGAAGCTTCATAAATCGGGTCATCGCATGGAGCGAGGTCGTTCCCATACAAATCCAAAGGCAGGCTCTTAAAAGCCTCAAGAGAAAGCAAGGCTCCTTTTCCCGCGGATATCCGGGGTAACCATTGGGTGGATTCCCGGCCAACGTCGTCATACTCCTGATAATCGACCAAATCATTCAGAAGAGGAGAGTCACTCACCCAGATGTGTTGCGTGGGGGCACCCAAGCCATCGAAATAAGTGACTTCCCTACGGGAATCTTCGCGATTCTCCTTGGTATAATGCCGGGTGAAGACATAATTATGCTCAAGCGACGACTGGTCTAAATCGAATTCGATACATATTTCCGTCTCGATCCGCATGTCGCGCGTAGCTCCTTCGGCTATCACATAGTAAATTCCTGGGGGAAGGTGTGAGGCCGTGAAACCCACACTTCCGTCGGCTCGCGTATCGCTAAATAAAGCCATGTCGTCATTGAGGAGATGGGCACGAGTCACAAAGTCTTGAGGCGCGTCGGCATACCCTGGATAAGAGGGATCGCAATGGTTTCGGATAAAGATGGACGATGTTCCTTCCTTTATCTCGAACTGATAGAAAACATCGCGGGTGGTTTCTCCGTAAGCGTTTACTCCATATTCACCCGTATCAAAACTCTCCTTGAAGACCGTATTTTCCGTTACGGTTCCCAAGTCGACGATAACCCGTCCGTAAGGATTGGCGGCGATACGGATTTCCGTCTCGATCCGCATGTTTCGCGTAGCTCCCTCGGCTACCACGTAGTAAACCCCGGGAGGAAGGCGGTATGTAGTAAAACCCAGGCTCCCGTCGATTCCCATATCGGTTAGAAATCCTTTCGCCTCACTGAATAGATAGGCTCGGGTCGCGAAGTCCTGAGGCGCGTCAGCGTATCCCGGATAAGAGGGGTCACAATGATTCTGTATAAAGACGGATGAGGCCGTCACCGTTAGCTCGAACCGATACCAAACCTCGTATGTGGTTTCCCCGATAGTGTGAATTCCATCCTTTTCTGTATCAAAACAATCTTTGAAGTCCAGGTTTTCCATGACAAGCCCCAAGTCGACGACAACCCGCTTACGGTTTGCTTTCATTTCCAATTTTATGGGGTAAGAGCCATATTCCCTTCTGACCTCAAAATAGTATATACCGGCAGGAATGTTCTTCTCCAATTTTTGTGAATTGGTTTCGCCCAGAAGTTCTTTTTCGGCGTTCCATAGTCTTAGGGTTGTTTTAATCGTCGCGCTATTCTCTATTTCCGCGATGGAGAAAGCAAAATTCTGGGCCAGTTCAACCTTATACCGGATATAGCTGTCCTCATTCGTTATATTCAATGTCTTTGTATCCGTGATCTGTCCAAGATCCACTATGGTCACACAGGGTAGCGTGCGTACGTCCAAGGCGATATTTCCATCGGCGGTCTTCCCTTCGACGACCAGGTAATAATCCCCTTTGGGAAGCTCATCCATTTGCAACTCGGAATTTACCGACGCGGTGAGGAGTTTTTCTTTATCATCCAGGAGATAAAGGTTCAAGTCGCGAAGGGAAGATTCTTCGTTAAGGGAGACAGAAAAGCCCATGTCCCTGTCCAACGTTATTCTGTAATAGATATCTTTTGTCGCGGGGTTTCCATAGACGGAACTTGCGCGCGCGGTGTTTCCGACAATAGTCCTCCGCTCTTCGGAAAAGAACTCTTCGAGTGGAATCTCCAATCGCCCGGGGAAACCTTCGATCGTCGTCGTGATCAATCCGTTACGAATTACCAATTTCCCCGAGACATATTCCATATTCCCTTCCGCCACGACTTGATACGTTCCAGTGGGAAGGACAAAAGGAGGATTCCCGGGTATGCCACCTTGCCATTGATCGAGCAGCGAGGGAGAGAAGTCGGCGTAGCCTTTGTCTATATCGATATAGAAAGAGGAATTGAAGCTGGATTGATTGCTGACCTCAAGCCTCATGGGAGTATCTATCGTCAGCTGGTAAGTCATGTCGTTGGGCGACTCCAGGTTTCCCCAATGATGAGGGCGATAAAAATCGGATGTGCCCCAAGTATCAACAGATTGCGTATGGATAAAATAGTCTGAAAAATGGCCTAAATCAACAAATCCTTTCGGAGTTCCTTTGATCCGGGTCGTTATCATCCCGCTTTCCCTTTTCGCCCTCGACGCGACATAATAGGTACCTATGTAAAGATCGTATCGTATGCTGGCTGTGGTAGGCGGACAAGGATCATCGCATTGGTTGGTATCGGATGCCGTGCAAGAAGAGAGCGTTCCGTTATAGGAGCCGAATATCTCGATATAAGTGTCTTCAACCACAGATCCACAGTGCGAGATTTCGATGGTCATCGGGCGTTTCAGTTCGAGCTTGTAGAGCACCGCACGGGTACTCGCGTTCCAATGTCCTGGAAAGACCTCACCGACATCACGGGTGTCCTGAGTATCACTGTATTCAAAATCCGTGGAGTAGCTGCCCGCGTCGATAGCCCACCGCGCATCCTGTCCATAAGCCGCGGGAACCGCAATGAGGAAAAGTGCGATATGCAAGGCGGAAATAAGCAAATGTTTTTTCATTGGTTTCATTGGTTATTGTTGGCTGAGAATTGATCGTAATAGTTGTATTCAAACTGCTTGACGGGATTGTCGTCATCGTCATTCACCAAGATTAAACGCCCGAAAGCGTCATATTCATAAGATTCCGTGGTACCCTTTTCGTCGGTTTTGCTGAGTAGGCCAATAAAAGGGGCATACGTAAAAGAGGTCGCTTGGATTCCCGTGGCATACACGCGCACTTCATCGATAGTGGCTCCCCCTTCATCGATCATTTGATTCCCATTTAATAGGAGAACGCGTTTAGACTGCCATTTTCCATCTCTATAAACATGGTAATCGGCAATATATTCTTTCTTCGGATCTAATGGAGCCTCAATCATGTAGACCCCCGAAAAGCCTCTCTCGCTGTGAAACCCCTTGGGGCCGTACGCGTACCGCTTGGCGTCTTCGAAACTCTCATAAAAAACTTCGACGTAGTCCGGACTGTTAGAGCTTATTCCCGAGATTCGCTCGAATATGGCTATGGGATACATATAGCTATATCCCCAAGCGTACCACCGTTCACCCTTCTCCTTGGAAAGACATTTCAGTGGATCGCCGTAATCATCGTATTTCGGATATTCAATATCCGGGCTTCCATAATAGCTATTGGGACTAACGCCATTGAACGAATTGAAATAGCCAGTGGATACCTTGGTCGATAAGCTATATACCTTATCGATCACATAATCAAAATTGTTCCTCTTGTAAGTAGACAGTTTGGCCTCTATGACCTTTCCGTTCCTGCTTTTGGTCTCTTCGACAGGAAACGTGGTCATGTTCGCCTCCTTCATCTGGGTATAGACCCCGTCCGACAGGTCTCCTGAATAAAGCGTCGTTGATATCTCCTCCTCATTCTTGCTGTTTCTGGTCGTGCTTTTGGTCAACTGCTTATCCGCATTGTACTCATAATCGGTGGTCGTGGTGACGGGAGGCATTCCAGGCTCCGTCACTGTGACCGTTTTGGATTCCAGGTAGGGGTAGAACGTGTAAATCCGATGGGGAGTCGCTCTTATGCATTTAGCATCCATGAACACAACAAGGTAGATACTTTTCACGAAATCGTCATACCGGCTGGGGGAAGAATTATAGCGGTACTGCTCCGTTTTGAGGATCGCTCCAGCATTATTGACATATTCCACCCGTTCCAGCAATCCGCGTTCCAGCTCTTTTGACGTAAAGGCGTTGCGCAAATAGTTATTGTTTATAGTTGTGTAAGTAGGCTCATCGTTATCCATGTATTCGTCATGATTGGAATAATAGTAAATGGTCTCGCTTCCATCCGAGAGGCTCTCTATGACTCGGCTGTATGTGACGTGATTGCCATTGGTGGTGGATAAAGACGTAAGATTGTCCTCTTGATAGATATTGTATTCAGTCGTGTAGTCCACTTTAATATGCCAATGGAACAATCCTCCTCCGCTGCTTTCCCCTTTCACGTGTTGCCATCCCTCCGCGTAATACACGGGGATCCCGGACGATATACCCGACGACACCCCTTGTTCATCCTGATACCTGAACGTGCGGATAATCGTATTTCGATTGTTGGAGTCGGTAATCTTCTTGATACGCAGTCCACCAGCCACGCCTTGCTCATTGCGGAGCGCAAAAGGATAATGCCCCGCAACTCGTGAATAATCGTGAGGCTCATATTCAAAGGTGGAAGATCCCCCGGTAGGATAAAAAATCTTCTGCAACATCTCCGCGACCAGATACTCCTTGTCGGCCGTTCTGAAAGCCGCTAAATGGCTGGGACCCGTGTTCCCATAATATTTATGATTGTAATATCCCCAGTTATCCGTCTCCTTCGAACAGTATGCGGGGAGTGGTCGGGCATTGTACTGGAACTTGTATCCTTTCACGTAATACGTCTCCGGAAAATCCATATTTCGGGCCTCATGGAAAGATAACGATAAAAGTTTCAGGCGAGTGGCGACATCGTCCGTATAGTTGAACCGAATCCGTCCGCCTTTATATCTTATTCCATCCAATTGCAGGTAATAATCCTGTTTCATGGCATACCTAAAAGCGGAATTGTAGCGAGCGGAATCCCCTATATTACACCCCAATCTTGAGACTCTCTGCTCAAAAACGGACTGCACGATTGGATAGCGTAACTCTTTGCTGTGACTGGTGTCGAAATACATCTCGTTACCGGAAACCGAACTTTTGATGGAAGTCAGATAGCTTGGCAGGATAAACGTGAAAGAAACATTGAGGCTGCGCACGGAAGCTTTCGAATCAATAGAAGAGCAACCATTCATGGACGATCCGTTGGTCCCTATACAATATGTAAAGCCATAATGGCTATCTGTCATCACTATCGGAACCCCCTCTTTCTTGTAATCGAACCATACGTTCTCCCCGTTTGGAAGCTGAATCCTTCTCAGCATCCAAGAGTTGGCTATGCCTAAGGCATTCCATTCGTACGTGTTGATTTCATGATCGTAATGAGCGTTCTGGACTACCGAAAATTCGATAGCGCTATCGTCTCCTCCGAACCAATATTTCACGCCGTTGTCCTTGGTGATGATGATCTCTTTAATGTAGGTGAACAATCTAAAGCGAAAGCTGTCGTTGCACGGTGCTCCAAACTCGTATAGTGGCAAGTCATACTTTTTAGTCCCGAGCTTTATCTCAGCCTTGAAATTCACGTCCGTTTTGGACTTTATCTTGATCTCGTTATCTCCTACGATGAAGAAGGAGGCTTGGATATCGTCCACATTGACCTGGAATTCGTCAGGATCTGCATCGAGCAATAGCTTTGTAGTCAAGCAATTGAGAAATCCCTCGGAGTTCCATTCGGCATAATCCTGTAGTGCTTTGGCTTGATAGAGGTAACTGTTTTCATGATCGTAATTAAAGCCTTCGCTATAGAATTGCTCATCCTGCGTTCTCTCATCCTTCCAGCCATTCACTATCCGGTTAATCATCCCCCCCGCGTGCAGTGACCAGCCCTGTCCCACCCATCCTGGGTGTGCGTCAGGTTTGTTCCCTCCGGCGTAGTAAGAAAGAGAAATCGGCAAATCATACCCCTTCGCCTTGAACGTTGTCAAGGGGATGTTGATCTGTGGCAGGCCGTTGAAGTAGTCAACAGGGACTTGTCCGTATTTTCCCAGTTCGGCCGCGTTGGGGCTGAACACTTGGACGGGCGATGCGTTTTGCGCGTGTAGGCCAAGGGCCGACGCAAATAGGATCAGTAAATAGAAGGTTCGTTGCATAGTCATAATATTAACAGGTTGTTTTTCTTGCAGACAAAGGTATGTCTATTAAAGATAATATCAAATATTGTATAATTAATATTATTTTGGCATACACGCGCATGTAGCGAAGTTTTTTTCGGCTATCAATTGCTCAATTCACCAAAAAACCATATCTTCGCCGCTGTATTAACCCCGTTATTATTAAAAACGATTACACGATGCCTCTGTCCGATACTATCCGAAAAGCGAGGCGCGCCAGGGCCGGGGCGTTCTCATTGCCCGAGCTGCTGGTCGTCATCGTCATCATCGGCATCCTGGTGCTGATAGCCCTGCCGAACCTGATGCCCCTCATCTCGCGCGCCAAGAGCGTGGAGGCGCAGCAACAACTCATCTTCCTGCATTCGCTCGAGAAAGCCTACTTCTACACCAACTCCAAATACTCCGCCTCGGCGGAAGAGCTGGGCTTCGAGCAGCAGACACTCGTCACCGACGGCGGCAACGCCAACTACCTCATCGAAATCGTGGAGGCCAGCGAATCGGGCTTCAGGGCCACAGCTACCGCCGTGGTGGACTTCGACCAGGACGGGATATACAACGTATGGGAGATCGACCAGAACAAGAAGCTGGTGGAATCGACCAAAGACTAATACCCATCGCCCATGCGCGCCCTGACCATCGCCCCGCTCATCATCACCCTCGTCACCCTCGCCCCGCTCGTGGTCGACGACTGGCGCCACCGCCGCGTCTACCTCTGGCAACTGGGACTCTTCGCCGTGGCCCAAGTCGTGTTCTGCCTGCTCACGCTGGGAGGCGCGGAGACGTTGGGCAACGCCGCGGGAAGCCTGGCCGTGCTGGCGGTGCTGGCGCTCTGCGTGGGACTGTACGTCCGCTTCCGTTTCAAGGGCAAGAGGCAGGCGATAGGCTGGGGCGACCTCCTCTTCGTCGTTGCCCTCACGCCCTATTTCGAAGCCCGCGTGTTCGTTGGGTTCCTCGTCGTCTCGCTCTCGCTGACGCTGGCCGGATGGGCGTTCCTCCGCTGGCGGCGGAAGGCTGCCGGCGACATCCCGTTAGTCTCGGCCGTAGGCCTCTGCTACATCGCCCTATTGTGTTACCACCTTATCGCCGGGAGATGAACATCGACGAACACATACCCACCGAGATCATCCAGACGTTCTCCGCCTCGGAGGCCTCCACGTATCACCTCATCCCTTACGCCAAGGACGGACGGGCGATAGCCTGTTACGGCGAGGAGGGACGCGATTACGCCGCCACGCTGAACGAGGTGGAGGTGATCTACGGCATCGACCTGACGGTACTCCCCATCGCCAAGGACGAGTTCGACAAAGGGATGAACCTCTACTACCGCCAAGGGAAAAATCCCACCGCGGGAAGCGGCATCAACATCTCGCGGATCAACCATTCCGACTTCGTGAACGCCCTGATAGCCGAGGCCGACAGCATTCGTTCCAGCGACATACACCTGGAGCCTTACGAGCGGAAATGCCGGGTACGCATGCGTATCGACGGCAAGCTGATAGAGCGGTACATCATCCAGAAAGCCGACTTTCCCGCGCTGGTGAACCGCATCAAGATCGTCTCCAACCTCGACATCTCGGAGAAGCGGCTGCCGCAGGACGGACGAATCCTCTTCGAACGCGACGGGCGGAAGTTCGACGTGCGCGTCTCCATCCTCCCCACCATCTACGGCGAGAAGATCGTGATGCGCCTCCTCACCCGCGAACAAAACCTGCTCGAGATCGCCAACCTCGGCTTCTCGCCCAGGCAGTACGAAGACTACCTCCTCTCCGTGCGAAGCCCCAACGGGCTGGTGCTGATAAGCGGACCCACCGGCTCGGGAAAGAGCACCACCCTGTACGCCACCCTGCGCCACCTCAACCGCGAGGACAACAACATACTCACCATCGAAGACCCCGTGGAATACACGCTGCCCGGCATCAACCAGGTGCAGCTGAAGGAGGAGATCGGGCTGACCTTCGGCAACGCCCTCCGCACCTTCCTCCGCCAAGACCCCGACATCATCATGCTGGGCGAGATACGCGACACCGACACGGCGCAGATGGCCATCCGAAGCTCACTCACCGGACACCTGCTGCTCTCCACCATACACACCAACAGCGCCTGGGGCAGCGTGACCCGCCTGATGGACATGGGCATGCAGTCGTACCTCATCGCCGACACGCTGGTGGCCTGCGTGGCGCAACGCTTGGTGAGGCTGCTCTGCCCCCACTGCAAGCAAGAGACGAAGCTCGACGCCAAGAGTTGCCGCGCACTGGGAATCGACACCGGCGCCACCTACTACAAGGCGGTGGGATGCGACCGATGCTACTACACCGGATACTCGGGCCGGAAGGCCATCTACGAGGTCATACGCATGGACGCCACCCTGGCCGAGGCCATACGACGCGGCGAGACGGAGATGGACGACCACTTCCGCCAGCGAGGCATCAGCTCGCTGAAGGATTCGGCCCTGCACCTGCTGCGACAGGGAGACACCTCGTTCGAGGAAGTCTTCCTCGTGGCCAACGGATTGATGTGAGACGCCATGACAACGAATAATTTGAAACCAAGAATACACCGGAGCATGAAACGACGATTACTCTTTCTCGCGGCGCTATGCGCCCTCGCCCTGGGCGGACAGGCACAGAACGCCAACCCCGATTCGCTGCACTGGGTCTCCGTGGAGGAGAACCTGAGGCAGGTGGAGCTGGCCGACTCGGGATATGCCGCCAAGATAGACATCTCCGTGAGCCGGATCCCCCTCGTGGAGCTGCTCAGGAATATCGGCAAGGCGAGCGACCTGAACATCAACGCCAACCTGCCCCCTACCCTGATGGCGAGCTGCGACTTCAAGCAGATACGCGTCGCCGACCTGCTGCTCTTCCTGTGCCGGGAACATTCGCTCGACGCCGACGCCATGGGCAACATCCTCACCCTCTCCGTCTACACCCCGCGGCCGCCCGACCCCGAGATCCGCGTCGCCTTCAACCCCGCCACACGCAAGGTGTCGTTCGACTTCACCGCCGCCGCCCTCCGCCAGGTGGCCGCCCGCTTCTCGCAGGTATGCGGCTGCAACCTCATCGTGCCGCAACAGATGTTCAACCAGAAAGTGTCGGCCTACGGCAAGGACATGACGCTCGACGAGGGCGTCGTCACCATAGCCGCCGTCAACTCCATGCGTTCGCGCCGACAGGGGGAGAACAGCTGGACCCTCTTCCGTGCCGACGGCGGGCGCGACGAGGCCGACTTCTTCCGCATGGACGAGATCAAGGTGGACAGCCTCGGCCTCATCACCGCCAAGATCACCAACGGCAACATACAAAACATCGTGCAGGACATCGCCCGGAAGATGAGGCTCAACTACTTCCTGGCCGACAACCTCTCGCATCCCACCAACATCTACGTGGACAACGTCGACCTCGACGAATTCTTCCGCGTGCTCTTCACCGGCACCAACTTCACCTGGCGCTACGAGAGCGGTATCTATGTCTTCGGCGCCATCAAGGGCGACCAGAAGCTCTCCTCCGTCAGCGTATTCCCCCTGAAGTACCGCACCGTGGAGAAGGTGCAGGAGCTGATTCCCGCCGAGCTGAAGCAAGGGGTGGAGGTCATCACCTTCCCCGACCTGAATAGCCTCATCATCAGCGGCGACCAACGCAAGACCCTGCAGGTGCTCCACTTCCTCCGCGAGATCGACAAGAGCGTGCCGCTCATCTCCATCGACGTCATCATCGTCGACGCCACCAACAAATACTCGCAGGACCTCGGCATCTCGCTCGGGCTGGGCACATCGCCCACAGCCACCGAGGGCACCCTTAGCCCCGGGGTGAACATGAACCTCGGAGCCGGATCGGTCAACAACGTCATCAACTCCCTCCACGGCTTCGGGCCGCTCAACCTCGGGAAGGTGACCTCCAACTTCTACGCCAAGCTGCAATTCATGGAGGAGAACGGATACATCAACCTGCGCTCCACCCCGCGCCTGGCCACGCTCAACGGCAACAAGGCCACGCTGAAGAGCGGCGAGAAGAAATACTACAAGGAGATACAGACCAACATCATCGGCACCCAGAACCCCATGCAGTCCGAATCCTACCAATGGAAGCCGGTGGAGGCCAACTTCACCCTCGACATCACCCCCTACGTCAGCTTAGACAGTTGCATCACCCTCACCATCGACCTCTCGCAGAGCGAGTTCACCGTCGCCAGCGCCAGCACCGAGGACGCGCCGCCGGGCACCACCACGCGTAGCTTCAACTCCATCATCAAGGTACACAACCAGGACATGGTGCTGCTGGGCGGCATCGAGCGCACGCAGACCCAACGCACCTCGCGCGGGTTGCCGTTCCTCAGCCGCGTACCCATCCTGCGCTGGCTCTTCGGCTCCACCAACAAGGGGAAGAGCACCCAGAAGCTGAACATCTTCATCAAACCCACCATCATCGAATGAAACTCCCCGCCATCACCCATCCACTGTTCCGCAAGGTAGCCATCCTCCACGTGGAGATGAGCGGAGAGCACGTGGCGCGCGCCACGAGGCAGCTCGTGAGGTACGCCAAGGGAGGGGCGCTCGCCGACGAGGCCGGGGAAGTCGACATCGCCTCCCTGGCCAAGCTGAAGCATACGCCCGTCATCCTCCTCGTCACGGGCGACCGCGTGGTATCCAAGCCCTACGCCAAGAACGACCCCGCCACCGAGCGCGTCGTCCACAACGAGGAGTTGCTCTGGACCCTCAGCACCGCCGGCGAGGATGCCGACACGCCTACCCTCTCCTTCCTCCGCAAGGAGCCGCTACGCGAATGGCTGGAGGCCATCGCGCGCGACAAGCTGCTGCTGGTGGACACCTGGATCCGCGCCGACCTCCCCGCCGACCTCCCCCGGCGGATGGAACGCCTCCGCGAGGAGCGGTTCGCGTCGACAGCCCTGGCGCAGTCGCCCATCTGCGGCAACCGCCTGGCCGACTTCGCCTTCGCCCGCCTCTTCCTGCCCGTGCTGCTCCTCCTCTTCGCCGTGCTCTTGGGCAACTTCTTCCTCAACACGCATTATAGCCAACTGTACGGCGAGAAACAAAACGTGGTGCAGCGCAGCCAGCAGCAGGATCGCAAAAACGCCGCCGAGACCCAGAAGAAGAGCCAACTCTTCGGCGAGTACACCCAGGTGCCCGACCTCTCGTATCCCCTCCTGGCCGACCGCATCGCCTCCTACATCCCCGAAGGGGTGAAGCTCACCGCCCTCACCCTCTTCCCCGAGGAGAAACGGGCGAACGCCCCCGCGGCGAAGAATGCCCCGCGCGTGGACTACCACACCATCCACCTGCGGGGGACGGCCGAAGTTCCCGGCTCCGTCAGCCTGCTCGCCCAGTACCTCGAGGCCGACCAGCTGTTCGGACGGGTCAACATCGTCCGCATCGACCGCAAGAAAGGTGTCGGCCTGTTTGAGTTCGAACTGAAAATTGCCTTGTAAGCCATGAACAACTACACCGGATACATCAAGCTCGCCTGCCTCCTCATCCTCTGCCCCCTCCTCATCTGGGAGCTTAGCCTGAAGAAGACCTACCAGCTCTACCGCGACGGCAAGCGGCTGGACGCGCAGATAGAGGCCATCGGCCAGGCGCCGCCCGCCAACGCGCCGTCGGCCGCCGTCGCGAACACCGCCACTCCCTTGCTCAGCAACGGCAAGCTGCTCGACATCGTCAAAAGCGTGAAAGGCGACGTGGAGATCGCCGGCTACACCCCCTCCCTGATCAACGAGAACGGTGGTGACAAACTTTACCGCGGCACGCTGACGCTACGCGGCGGCTTCATCCCCTTGGTCAAGGCCATGCAAGCCATCGAAAAGGAGCAACTTCCCATCAAGCTCTCCTCCGCCGCCTTCGCGGCCGTGAAGCCCCCCGGACAGGAACGGCGAGTGCGTGAAGTGGAGCTGACGCTGAGCTATTTGCAGATTGAGCGGTAGCGGGGGCTACTATCCTGAAGAAGAGCCATAAAGATGTTGCCTTCATACCTCATCTTTACGGAAATCAAGCCTTTATGTATGTTACACAACATATCTTGTATTTATTCCTATACCTTTGTTTTGTCATTTAGATATTTCTGAATATCTTTCCGCCGTTAATTGAGAATGATTCTAATAAATAATCGCTTATGAAAAACGTTTTGAAGAAAATGATCCCGCTTGCCTTGCTCGCCACAGTCAGCCTGACCGCGAAAGCGCAAGCCATTGCCGACATCGTACGCCCCAGCGTGGATGCCGAAGGACTCAAGTCGACCGCCGCTGGCAGCGTGGACTTGCAGACCGGCCAGCCCTCCGTCCACATTCCGTTGTTCACCTTGCCAGGAAAGGGCATCGACGTACCCGTGTCGCTCGCGTTCAGCAGCGAGGGGATTACCCACCAATCGGAAGCCTCCTTCATAGGACTTGGCTGGTCGCTGCAGGCGGGAGGAACGATAACGGCTACTATACAGGGATTGGACGACAACCTGACCACATCACAAAGTCGCGTCCCTTGGCAGTACGACTGGAACTATCTGGGAAACCATCTTGATGAGCAGAATAGATTTAATCCCGGTAGCAGCGATTACATGATTTCCGCGATACAATCGATAAGAGCGGGAGATTGCGCCCCGGACATCTACAATTACTCTTTCATGGGATACTCAGGCGCCATCCAAACGTGGATTGATGGGCAGGATAACCGGCGCGTCTCATTGTCTCCCCACTTCAGCTTTAAAATAGAAAAAAGGACCAATGGATACAAGATTACGGCGGATGATGGCATCGAGTATTATTTCGAGACTTCCGAGACAAATGGATCTAATCTTGAGGGGAAAACCACGGCTTGGTTCCTTACCGAGATAAAAACCCCGCAAGGAGGCCTCGTCACCTTTTCTTATGCAGAAGAAGGCCGCACGGATTACAGACGGGAAATCATAAATACATGGGAAATATCGTATGGCTTTATCAGAACCAAGCGTCTCACCCGAATCGAATCGGAGTTCGGTCATGCGGAATTCAATCTCAACGTCCCTGTGGATCCGCACGATATTAAGCGAGGCTATGTCAACAAGATAGAGTTGTTCGATGCCAGTAACCAGTTAATCAAGGGCTACGACCTCTCCAAATGCGATTTCCCGAACGATGCCACCAGTGGCAAGGCGGACAACCGAAAAGGATTGAGCGCCCTTCAAGAGTACAATCGTGACGGCACACGCTTGCCACCCTATCGCTTCGAATACGATTATTACTTCGGCCGTTCCCGCTCATCCCACAGCACGACGCCCGAATCACCGGGTTATACCCCTCCGCGCGGCACTTGGGCCATGATACCGGGATGGATAGGACTGATCGATCTCTACGCGACGGGCTATCCGGCGACTTTCCCCACAGGAACGCCTGCGGATCCGGGACCGCACTTGGGAGGTTTTTCCTCTATCGGCAGCCTCGCCGACTTCACCACCCAAGATTACTTCTGCCTGACGAAAGTCACGTATCCGTCCGGCGGTATGGAGATTTATGAATACGAGCGGCACGATTATTACATCTTTTCCACCTTGCCAGCTCCATATCCCAACTCCAATATCGCCGGGCGACGGGTGAAGCGTAAGATAATGAGTGCGGCGGGCAACGCAGACATCGTCGTGGACTATCGCTACAAGTTGCACGACGAGAACTACGGAATACCGACCCAATCGCCCAAGTCGAGCGGTGTCCTCATCGTACCTTCCATCCATACCACGGCGGTCTATCAGTTTTTCTCGGACAATCGTCACAATCGCTTGGTAGCCACTCCATATCACAGTTCAAAGCCACAGAACAGCTTGCAAGGAACACATATCTGCTATACCGAGGTGGAGGAGGTATTCACTACGCCCGCGGGGCAAGTGCTGGGAAAGAAAATATCCTTCTTTGAACGCATTGTGGCCACCCCTCCCGCCAATTACGTCTACCTGGACTACACCTTCACGCCCCTTTCTGTCAGTCAACAGGGCAACGTGTTGATCCAGGTTCCCAACGTACTCAACGGAAAGCCGAACCATCACCCTGTCACTCCTCCCGAGATCTACCAGACCCAGAATTACACCTATATGTCCTATCCATTAGGCGAATTTCAGTATTGGGACCAGAACAAGGGGAAGGTAATGAAGGAGGTCACGCTCAATTCCGTAGGAAGAGTGATAAGAATGGTGGTCAACAACTATGATTATTACGGCGGAATTATACAGTGCGGATATACGCTGGAGGAGTTCGACGACTCGAACGACTCATCCTATCCCAGAATACCGAAAAGACGTTTTCTTATCAGCATGTCGCCCTACGAGCATGGGAAACATACCACGCTCGGCAAGACCACTTCCACGCTCTATTACCCCGCCGACGGTATCGTCACCACCGATTCGCTTAGGGAAGAACGGACGTTCACTTACGCCGGTACCCGCCCATGGGTCGCCACCACCAAGCGGAATGATGGCGAGACGTTGACTACCGAGAACATCTACCCCGACCAAATCACGCTCACCGGTACGGGAAACTCATCTTCCCAGGCCTATGCCATCAAGCAATTAGTCGCGAGCAATCTCATAAGCACTCCCATACAAGTCACGCAAAAGAGAGGTAACACTTATGTGGGCGGCACATACACCACGTATAAGTTGACCAACGGCAAGGTAGTTCCCGATTCCATCTTCCAGCTGAAGGGACAAGCGACCACTTCATTGGAGAAACCGGTCGGCAACTCCGCCGGCAGGGTCGTGCGCAATGCCAACTTCAAGTGGGAATCCTGTTACGAGAGTTACGACGCGGCCTCCTTGCGCCCAACGACCTTGCGCGCCCGGCAAGAGCCGGTCACTACCATCAAGTGGGGGTATGGCGGCCGATTCCCCATCGCCCGCATGGAGAACTACACCTCCTCCCAGCTGTCGTCCAACAGCACCTTGCAAAGCCAGCTGTCCGCGCTGGGGAACTATACCACGATCACGGACGCGAACAGGAGCGACTTCATCCTTCGCAATCAAGTGCTGCGCGCGAGCCTGCCGCAGAGCGTGCTAATCACCACCTACACATACGATCCAATGATTGGCATGACTTCGGAGACCGACCCCTCGGGCGAGACCACCTATTATGAATACGACGCTTTCGGCCGACTGCAATGGGTGTACCGATTGGATGCCGACGGCAAGCGGCAAGATCTCAACGAGTATAAGCATCACTATAAGAACCAATAAAACCGAAATCGTATGAAAACAAAGGTGTTATATCTCTTATTGATCCTGACGATGCTCCCCATAGATCATACGTGGGGACAAACTGACATTGGTACATACGACTCCGCCTTCACCTATGAAGGCACGTTCTTGACAGCCAACAGCCCTATTTATATTCTATTTACCACTACAGTAGGAATGGAGGTCGTGACAGAAGCCATGGGCAATATCTATTACGACAACCTTCCTTCCACTGTCCTGACGGCAGGGAGTTATTCAAACGGGACGTTACGAGTGGGTGCCTATCCCATACCTCCTGGAACGTATGTAGTCCGCATAATTCCGACCGTTTCCAGCGAATCTTTTGTAATTTCCGTAATTGGCAGAGAACGTTCGGATTGGATAGCTCCTCCAAGCGGAGAGTCCACGATCAATATTGGTTCGAAAATCCATAATTATGTTGTTAGCCGAACCTATACCATACCGAATAGAGGTATATGGCGAGACCAGATTACTTACTATGACGGATTGGGACGCCTTGAGCAAACAATACAAGTTGGATTTTCGCCAACCCGTAAAGACTTGGTGTCAACCATTGAATATGACGCGCTCGGACGAGAGGAAAAATCATGGTTACCTTCCCCTGTCTCAATAGGCGGGCTTTATGTATCGCCATCCTCTTTTGGAACAAAATCTATTTCCTCACACAGTGACCTTGCGCCATTCTCGCTCAACGTTTACGAGCCTTCCCCGATGAATCGTGTCGCAGCCCAATATGGAGCGGGAACGGATTGGCAAAATAGCGGTAAGGCTATGCGCACCAGACAATGGACAAACAAAGCAAAGGACGAAACCACGCTCTCGATAGCCGATTCGCTGGTATGCGGGCTATATACCGCCGCAGACGAGGGGATGACTATTTCCATCTCACGCTCATCCAACTATGCCGCGGGGCAATTGCAAGTCACCAGCACGAACGACGAAGACGGCAATGTATCCTATGAATTCAAGGATGCTCAAGAACGAGTAGTGCTGACGCGCGCTATCAACGGAAGCGAAATATTCAATACCTATTATATATATGATCGTGCGGGAAATCTTCGCGCCGTTCTTCCCCCCAAGGCCGCCGATGTCTTAGTCTCGGGTACTTGGACAGAAACGAATCAAACGCTATTGGATTATGCCTACCTGTATAAGTACGATACCTACCGGCGTTGCGTCGAGAAGAAACTGCCAAGTATTGACTGGATCTACTACATTTACGACAGGACGGATACTCCTATATTCACCCAGGACGGCATCCAACGCATGAGATCCGAGAAGGAATGGAGTTTCAGCCTTACGGATGAACTTGGTCGAATCGCCTTAACGGGAATAGGAACCAACGTTTGGAGAGATCAATTCATCACCATATTGGAAAAGGGTAAATATTATGCGTCTTATATCGGCACCCAGCCCGGCGGCCCTGTTTATATGGGATACTCCGGCTTCGGGCCATTGATATATCCGGGCCAGGTGCTCACGGTCAATTACTACGACGACTACGATTTCAAGGTGCTCGATGGTTTCGATGACCCCAACCTCGATTACGATGAGGAACAGGGAGCGATCTTCCAGATGCGCCACGGTGCCGATGCCAGCATTTTCGAGAACAGGGAGCGGCTCACGGGAACGGCGACGGCCATACTCGACGAGAATGGCGTGGCCGGTTACGTCTATACGGCCATGTACTACGACAAGCTGGGGCAGATGATCCAGAGCAAGTCCGTCAACTCGCTTACCGGCATCCTCGAGCAGGAGTACGTCGCTTACGACTTCACGGGGCAGACTACGAACAAGCGGATTGTCCACGTCAACGGGGACCTGACCACGACCGAAGATTACTCGCACCTCTACGACCACGCGGGACGATTGCTCGTCACCAGACACCGCCTCAACGGCGGGACGGAGGTTGTCCTCGACAACAACGAGTACGACGAGCTGGGTCGCCTGAAGACGAACAAGCGGAACGGGAACACACGTACGGACTATACCTACAACATCCGCTCGTGGACGAAGACCATCGACAGCCCGCAGTTCAGGCAGACGCTCTACTACAACGACGCCCCGCAGGGCGTCACGCCCAGATTCAACGGCAACATCTCCGCCATGGATTGGAGCGCCAACGAGACGAAGACGAGGCGGTACGCTTTCGCCTACGACCAGCTGTCGCGGCTGACGGCCGCCGATTACTCGGAAACCAATGGCAACACCAGCCACGACTACAGCACCGCGTACACCTACGGCAAGCACGGAAGTCCCACCCATATCCTCCGCCACGGACCGACCGCGCCAAACGTCTTCGGCATCATCGACAACGTGACGCTCACCTACCAAGGCAACCAATTGCGGAAAGCGGAAGACACGGCACCCTCCCCCGCGTTCTCCACCAATCTCTTGCCCGATTTCAGGAACAACTCCACGGCGGCCGTCGAGTACACCTACGATGCCAACGGCAACCGCACGTCGGACCTCAACCAGGGGATCACCGAAGTGAAGTACAACGCGCTGAACCTGCCTTGCCAAATCACCGCCAACGGCGAGACGAAACGATTCGTCTACTCCGCCGGCGGCGAGAAGCTCCGCACCCTCACCAATACCACCACCGTGGACTACAGCGCCAACGTCGTCTACGAGAACAACGCGGTGAAGCGCGTCCTCATCGACGGCGGCTACATCGAGAACGGCCAGTACTACTTCTACCTCACCGACCACCTCGGCAACAACCGCATAGTGACCAATGCCGCCGGCACCGTAGTGCAGGCCAACCACTACTATCCCTACGGCATGACATTCCCCGAAGGCCTCCAGGCCAGCCAGCAGCCCTACAAGTTCGGCGGCAAGGAGAAAGAGACCTGGCAGAATCTCGGCAGCGCCGACTTCGAGGCCAGGATCTACCAGCCCGCCCTCGCCGAGTTCGACGGAGGGGATCCGATGATGGAGAAGTATTACGCCGTAAGCCCGTACGCGTACTGCGCGGGGAATCCGATAAGCCGGGTGGATCCCGACGGGAGAGATTGGTACATCCAAGAATCCACCGGCCGTGCCCAATGGTTCGACGGGTATGAAGAACGCGCCGGATACATCCGCGTCGGCCCGATCATAAGCTACCGGATAGACGAGGACACGTGGAAGAACGCCTATCAGAACGCGACCTTCTTGTCCGACAAGCCCATGGACGCCTTCGATACCTTCTATTCCAACGGGCAATGGGCCAAGCTCGTCAGCAGGAGAAGCTCCATATTGTCCGACCGGTACAAGACCGAGCTGCTCAAAAGC
>JAISIZ010000079.1 GCA_031261785.1 Mediterranea sp. (in: CFB group bacteria) | reverse complement strand
TACCGTGGCGAGGTCGACGCCTTCATGACCCGGCTGCAAGCCTTCCTCGCCGACATCCCCTACGGGCAGGAGGAGAAGTCGGAGAACTACTACCAGACGGCGCTCTACATGCTCTTCACCCTCATGGGCGAATACGCCCGCATGGAGCGGCAGACGGCCAGGGGTTGCGCCGACCTCGTGGTGGAGATCGCCGGCACTGTCTACGTCTTCGAGTTCAAGATGATCGGCTACGGCACGGCCGCCGACGCTCTGCGGCAGATCGACGAGAAAGGATATCTCATTCCTTATAACGCCAGCGGCAAGCGGTTGGTGAAGATCGGCGCGGCCTTCAGCAAGGAGACCCGCACGCTGGGCGAATGGTTAGTGGTGCGGCACGCCGATCACGATTGACCCGACCGCGCTTTGTTAGCCATGGCGCAAGTTCATCCACGGACTATTGCGCGTAAGCCCTTATTTGCCGATAAATCTCCGTATTCCTTGCCGCACGGAAGCCAGGCCGAACTCCTCGGGATGGATGTCGTCCAGAGGGAGGAAGAAGGTATCGGCCACGTCGTCCATGGCGGTGAGGCGCTCGGTCCGCTCCACCTCGCATCGGAAGAAGAGGTCGAGCGTGTGCACCGTGAAGCCTGAGTAGAGGTAGGTGTTAGGCAGGGAGAAGAGGTAGGTGGCCCGGTCAACCTTCAGCCCGGTCTCCTCGAGCACCTCCCGGGCTACGCCTTCCTCGCCCGTCTCGTCCATGTCGATAAATCCTCCGGGCAGGTCGAGCGTGCCCTTGGCGGGATCTTTGGCTCGTCGGCAGACGAGCAGCTCGCCGCGGTCGTTCAGGATGAGGGCCACCGTGGCGGCCGAGGAGTTGAAATAGTAGACGAAGCCGCAGTCGGCGCATCGTTTCGATTTGAAGTTGTGTTCCTCGAAGCGGGGCGAGCCGCACTCGGGGCAGTACCGGAAGAGCGCTAAGGGATGTGTCATGATCGATATGCTATAAAAGAATTCTACTTGATTGTTTCCACCGCATAGAGCGGCACGTTAGTCATCCACTCTTCTTGCCGGTATTCCAGCGTCGACAGGCGGATAGCCCGTTGGGGTTCGTACTTCTCGCAAAACAGCTTGAAGCTGCGGCTGCGGACGTTGCGCTCAGATTTCACCTCGATGGGAATCACCGTGTTGGCGCGTTGCACCACGAAGTCCACTTCGGCGGTGCTTCGCTCATTCGTCCAGTAGCCTATGTAGTCTTCGTCGCGCAGTCTCAGCTGCTGCATGACGTACTGCTCGGTCAATGCGCCCTTGAACTCGGTAAAAGTGCGTTCCTTCTCTATCAACACACGTGCGTCTAATGCCGACATAGCACCCAACAAGCCCACGTCGAGCAAAAATAGTTTGAAAGCCGACTGGTCTTGATAGGCGATCAACGGAATCGCAGGTTTGGCCACCCGCCACGCTTTCAGGAAGAGGCCGCAGTTGCACAGCCACTCTATCGCCATCTCGAAATCCTTCGCGCGGGCACCTTCGCGTATCACCCCATATACGAATTTCTTGTTCTCCTTGGCCAACTGGGAGGGGATGCTCCGCCAAGCCATCCGTATGCGGGGCACTACCTCCAGGGGGGCATGCTTGGAGAAATCGGAATCGTAGGCACTCAGTATTTCGTTCTGCACTTGTCGCACTTGGCCGAAGTCGTTCGTGTCGACGTACGTCCGTACCACCTCGGGCATACCGCCCACGTAGAAATAGATCTTCAGGTGTCGTGCCAGCCTGTCGTGGAAGAGGGAAATAGTTGGCCAGTCGGCTTTCAGGAGCGCATCAACCAATTGCGATTCTCCTATTGCCCGCAGGAATTCGTAAAACGAAAGAGGACGCAGGTCGAGAAAATTGACCTTGCCCACAGGGAAAGAGATTTGCTCGTGTAGGCCCATGCCCAATAGGGAACCTGCTGCCACGACATGGTATTGTGGGGCATCCTCGCAGAAGTATTTCAATGCCGTGAGGCCACGTTCGGCGGCTTGTATCTCGTCGAACACGATGAGCGTCCCCTCGGGCACGATAGCCATCTGTGCGTAGACTTGCAGCACCTGGATGATGCGTCCGATATCGAAATCCTTCAGGAAGAGGTCCTGGAGGTTAGTCGCGCTCTCGAAGTTGATGTATACGCAATGGGCGTATCGCGTGCGTGCGAACTCCTTTATCAGCCACGTCTTGCCCACTTGGCGCGCACCGCGTACGATGAGCGGTTTGCGTCTCGGGTTCTCTTTCCATGCCGCCAAGGCTGCCATCATTTGCCTATCCATATCATATTCATCTGTTTACGAAAACAAAAGTAGATGTTTTAGGTGAGAGTGAAAAGGATTTTTTTATAAAAGTGTAGCTGGAACGCATTTTTATCTTGATAAAAGTGTAGTCACATCACATTTTTATCTTGATAAAAGTGTGATGGACATTAGCTGAAGTCTTTCAGGAGCGAGGTAATGCCGGGATACCCATCGCTTGCAGTTTCATTGTGAAGAGGAACGTTCGCAATGTATGAAGATTCGTCGTCCGTCGCTGGTGGTAGTGGCGAAGAGGTAGGTGTTGCCTCCGTCGGCCAGCTTGAGGCGATGGCGGAGTTCGACTACCGTGGCGGGGAAGTTACGTATGGTGAGGTTGGCTTGCCTCAGGTCGCCCAGGGCGGCTTTCACTTCTCGTTTGCCGGGGGCGCAGGTGTCCAGCACGCGGAAGCTCCGTCCGGGGAACCGGTCCGACAGGGAATCGGCCGTGTAGAGATGGCTGTTGGGGTGCAGCTTCGCTAGGCCGTAGGTGTCGGCGAGGGTATGGAAGGCGCCGGCCTTCAGCAGTGAGGCGTCGGGTTCGTAGAGGTAGCGGCCGATGGTGTCGGTGTACGCGCGGCGGGCTTCCCGTTCTTGCCTCCGGTTGAAGCTGAAGGTCTGGGTTCCCTTGGTGTTGATGATGGCGCAATGGATGGGCAGGTCGTCGGGCGGTATGTCCGCTCCCGGGGTGAGCAGCAGGAGCAGTTCCTTGCATTCGCCGGCTACGGAAACGACGTGTGCCCCGGCGACGTGTCCCAGTGTCCGCGTGGCCAGCGCCAGGTCGAGCATGGGCGATAGCTTGACGAGTGTCCGGCCGCCCTTGCGCAGGAGCAGCGGTTCGAGGCGGGCGACGTCGGGTTCGCAGTCGGCCATGGCGACCACTTTCCCTCCGTGTCCGTCGCGGCGGGCGGGGTCTAAGTAGATGGTGTCCACGGGCCGGATTCGCTCGAGGTATTCCACGCCGTCGCGGTTCAGTACGTCGATATTCGCCAGGCCCAGCGCAGCGAAGTTACGCTCGGCCAGGCGGCAGAGACCGGCTTGCCGTTCCACGTAGGTGGCTTGCCGGAAGCGTCGGGCCATGAAGGCGCAATCCACGCCGAAGCCCCCCGTGAGATCGGCCAGCGTGTCGCCCTCCGTGAGGCCGGCCTTGTAGCGGGCGGTGGCCTCCGACGAGCATTGCTCGAGCGGGAGGCGCGGCGGGTAGACGATGTCGTCCAGCTCCGCCCACGAGGGGAGTTTCGTCCGGGCCGCCTGACGTCCGGCGATCTGCGCCAGGGCGGCGGGCATGTCAACGTCGGGGTACCGCGCCGCCTGTAGGGCGAGGAGGCGCGGGTCGTCGTGCCGGTGGGCGATGGCGAAGCGTAGGGTGACGGGGTCGGGGAGCGTCATTTTCCGCGTACGATCTTCTTGATATCGTTCAGCTTGTTGAGCGCCTCGAGCGGGGTGAGGTTGTTGACGTCGAGGTTGAGTATCTCGTCGCGTATCTGGCAGAGCACGGGGTCATCGAGCTGGAAGAAGCTCAGTTGCATACCGTCGCGTCGCTCGCTCACCTCGCCCAGCGGCTTGCCGCCTATCCCCTGTTGGCGATTGTCGGTCTCGAGCTGCTTCAGTATGTCGTTGGCCCGTTTCACGATGCTCTTGGGCATGCCCGCCATCTTGGCCACGTGGATGCCGAAGGAGTGCTCGCTCCCACCTCGCTCCAGCTTGCGCAGGAAGATGACGCGATTGTCGATCTCCTTCACCGACACGTTGTAGTTCTTGACGCGCTTGAACGACTTCTCCATCTCGTTCAGCTCGTGATAGTGCGTGGCGAAGAGGGTGCGCGCCCTGGCCTTGGGATGCTCGTGGATGTACTCCACGATGGCCCAAGCGATGGATATGCCGTCGTAGGTGGAGGTGCCGCGTCCCAGCTCGTCGAAGAGCACGAGGCTCCGGGCCGATAGGTTGTTGAGGATGTTGGAGGCCTCGTTCATCTCGACCATGAAGGTGGATTCGCCCATGGAGATGTTGTCGCTGGCGCCCACGCGGGTGAAGATCTTGTCGACCAGTCCTATACGCGCGCTCTCGGCGGGCACGAACGATCCGATCTGCGCCATCAGCGTGATGAGGGCGGTCTGGCGGAGCAGGGCCGACTTACCCGCCATGTTGGGGCCGGTGATGATGATGATTTGCTGGGTGGTGGTGTCGAGCGTCACGTCGTTGGGGATGTAGCGCTCGCCTATGGGGAGCTGTTTCTCGATGACGGGATGTCGTCCCTGCCTGATGTCGAGCGTGTCGTCGTCCTCGATGACGGGACGGATGTAGTTGTTCTCGCCGGCGGCGGTGGCGAAGGAGAGGAGGCAGTCGAGCCGCGCGATTTGGTTGGCGTTGATCTGTATCTGCGGGATAAACTCCGTGAGGGCTTGCGTCAGCTCGTTGTAGAGGCGGGTCTCCAGGGCCAGGATCTTGTCCTCGGCGCCGAGGATCTTCTCCTCGTACTCCTTCAGCTCCTGGGTGATGTAGCGTTCGGCGTTGACCAGCGTCTGCTTGCGTATCCATTCGGGGGGCACCTTGTCCTTGTGCACGTTGCGCACCTCGATGTAGTATCCGAAGACATTATTGTAGGCCACCTTCAGGCTGGGGATGTTGGTCCGCTCGCTCTCCCGTTGCTGGATCTGGAGCAGGTAGTCCTTCCCCGAGTGCGAGATCTGTCGCAGCTCGTCCAGCTCGGCGTTCACGCCCTGGCGTATCACTCCTCCCTTGTTGATGGCCAATGGGGCGTCGTTGTTCACCTCCCGGGCGATGCGGTCGCGTATGGACGCGCAGGGGTTGAGCTGCTCGCCGATGTTGTTGAGGCTGGCGTTGTCGGCGTCGAGGCAGGCCTCCTTGATGGGCTGTATGGCTTGTAGCGCCACCTTGAGCTGCACCACCTCGCGGGGCGACACCCGTCCCACGGCCACCTTGGAGAGGATGCGCTCCAGGTCGCCGATGAGGTGCAGCTTCTCCTCGACGAGTTCCTTGAAGTCGGGCTGGCGGAAGAAGTATTCCACCACGTTGAGCCGCTCGTTGATGGGTTTCACCTCCTTGAGGGGGAAGACAATCCATCGTTTCAGCAGGCGGGCGCCCATGGGGCTGATGGTGCGGTCGACGACGCCAAGCAGGCTGCCCCCTCCGTCGTTCATGCCGCCCAGCAGCTCGAGGCTGCGCACGGTGAACTTGTCGAGCCGCACGTACCGGTCTTCCTCGATGCGTGCCAGCGAGGTGATGTGGGCGATCTGCGTATGCTGCGTCATGGTGAGGTATTGCAGGATGGCTCCCGAGGCGATGACGCCGTTCTTGAGATGCTCCACGCCGAACCCCTTGAGGTTGCGTGTCTCGAAGTGCTTCAGCAGCTTCTCGCGGGCGGTGGTGTCGGTGAACACCCAGTCGTCCAGCTCGAAGGTGAAGAACTTGGTGCCGAAGTTGCCCTCGAACATGGGTCGCTTGCCGCGCTCGAAGAGCACTTCCTTGGGACCGAAATTGTTCAGCAGCTTGTCCACGTAGTCGAACGTCCCCTCGGCGGTGAGGAACTCGCCGGTGGAGATGTCGAGAAACGCCACGCCGCAGGCCGACTTGCCGAAGTGCACGGCGGCCAGGAAGTTGTTCTCCTTGTAGTTGAGCACGGTGTCGTCGATGGACACGCCGGGGGTGACCAGCTCAGTGATGCCCCGCTTTACTAATTTCTTGGCCAGCTTGGGGTCTTCCAGCTGGTCGCAGATGGCCACGCGCTTGCCCGCCCGGATGAGTTTGGGCAGGTACGTGTCGAGGGCGTGGTGTGGGAATCCGGCCATTTCCACGGCCTTTCCCTTCCCGTTGTTCCGTTTGGTGAGCGTGATTCCCAGAATCTCGGCGGCCACGATAGCGTCGGTGGAGTATGTCTCGTAGAAATCTCCACACCGAAAGAGCATCACGGCGTCGGGGTGCTTGGCCTTCAGGTCCAGGAATTGCTTCATCATCGGGGTAAGCACTATCTCTTCGTCTTTCACTTGCGATCTCCTTTTTTCTTTATCTTATTTGGGACAAGGCATCCCGTTTTCGACCACGGGTATGCGTATATCGGAGCAAAGGTAGTGGTTTTCGGCAGAGAATGGAAAGGGATGGGCATCCCTTTTTTCAAAAAGAGTGTTGCCAACTCTTAAACGATTCCCCTCTTTTTCTTAACGCACGACGGATAATGTTTAAAGCATGTTATAAAACATACTTTTTCATCCCTACAATTTGCTGTTTTCCCCAAAGTCCGTACCTTTGCACTGTGTTTTTCATAGTAT
>JAISIZ010000038.1 GCA_031261785.1 Mediterranea sp. (in: CFB group bacteria) | reverse complement strand
TTTTGTGTGCCGAGCATGGCACTTGACTTGACGGTGCAAGTCCGTTATGGAGGTCGGTAGTTACCAACCATTAGCCTAAGGCAAGGGTGTCCGTGGCGACGCGGAATCTGAAAGAAGCCGGCGGCAAAGTTCCGGGCCGAGGAACACGAACGACATCAGGCATTTCCTGTCGGACGAGCTTGCAGGACAAAGCGAAGTCCCATAACTACCCGGAGGCGGGAGTGTAAATGTCGCGGCTATATGGAATGAAGGTCAAGTGTCTTACCTCGGGAGGTCTCACGGACATGTGGAAGTATCAGGCCGAAGCATGGAGTAAAGCTTGCCGTGAGAAGTCAGCCGACGACATAGTACCTACCCGTCGACAGGGTAGGGAAGGTCTGAACTTTATGTAAACGAGTAGTTAAATGAATGTTACCCGACGCAAGGTGGAACGCAGAAAATATCACCGAAGAGCGATAGCTGCCCGCAAAAGGATAGGACGGCATCCGAAAGCTATGTGGGAGTGCGGACTTGCATGGGGATAACTGAAAACAACCTCGTGGAAGTGCGATTACCGAAAGAAGACTTGCTGGAGCGTATATTGTCCCCATCCAACCTGAACATGGCTTACAAGCGTGTGAAGAGCAATGGTGGCAGTGGGGGTGTCGACAAGTTGGGGACGGAAGACTTGCTTCCCTATCTGAGAATCCACAAGGACGCTTTGGTGTCTTCTTTGCGAAAGGGGCGTTACCGTCCCAATCCCGTACGCAGGGTAGAGATACCCAAACCTGACGGAGGCGTGCGCAAGCTTGGTGTGCCTACGGTCGTTGACCGTATGATACAGCAGTCAATCAGCCAAATCCTCATGCCCATTTACGAGCGCGAGTTTAGTGACAACAGCTTCGGCTTTCGTCCTAATCGCGGCTGCCACGACGCTTTGAAGCGCGCGCAGCTCCATCTGAACGCGGGCTATACGTACTGTGTCGATTTGGACTTGGAAAAGTTCTTTGATACGGTACAGCATAGCAAGTTGATAGAGATACTCTCTCGTCGTATCAAGGACGGTCGTGTTATCTCTCTCATCCACAAATACCTGAACGCGGGTGTGATGGTTCGGCAAAGTTACGAAGCCACGACGGAAGGTGTTCCTCAAGGGGGCAACCTTAGCCCGTTGCTAAGTAATGTAATGCTGAACGAGATGGATAAGGAGCTGGAACGTCGCGGCCATAAGTTTGTCCGCTACGCGGACGATTGCATGATATTCTGCAAGAGTAAGCGCGGTGCCGAACGTGTGAAAGAGAGTATGACGAAGTACATAGAGGAGGAACTTCACCTGCGGGTAAACCGTAAGAAGACGACCGTAGGCTATGTGCGTGGCATGAAATACTTGGGCTACTCTTTTTACAAGAGCAAAGGCGAATGGCGTTTGAGTGTTCACCCCAAGAGCTACTCCAAGATGGAAACCCGCATACGGGAACTTACAAGTAGGAGTAGCGGTAAGGGTTACGTCCGACTGAAACAGGAACTTGCGTGGTTTATCCGTGGCTGGGTGGGATACTTCCACTTAGCCGACATGCAATCCCGTCTTCAAAGAACGGATGAATGGCTTCGCCGCCGTATCAGGATGTGTATATGGAAATATTGGAAGAAAGCGAAAACGAAGTTTGCCAATCTCCAACGATGTGGCCTTAATAAAGGTAAGGCATGGGAATATGCCAACACACGTTTGGGTTATTGGCGCATCGCGGGTAGTTATATTTTGTCAACCACTATCACAAATGAGCGGTTGCTCAAGGCGGGCTATCCCAGCTTTCTTCAATATTACGGTAAATTGCATCGGAAGTAAAGAACCGCCGTATGCCGAACGGCACGTACGGTGGTGTGAGAGGACGGAACGGGAACTAATCCCGTTCCTCCTACTCGATTGTCGTCCCAATCCATCGAGAATCATAGTCTGCGCCTGCATCTTGTATGAATACGGTTGGAAAAATGGTAGTTGCACGCGCGGACAGCATGAATATGTTAAGAGAATACCTGTCCGCACGCGCGTCTTGCATAAATACGTTAAGAGAAATGCTGTCTGCGCCCGCGTCTTGCATAAATACGTTAAGAGAAATGCAAGACGCGCGCGCAACCAGGACAAATACGAGCCGAAACAAGCAAGACGCGCGCGCAACCAGGACAAATACAAGCCGAAACAAGCGAGACGCGCACGCAACCAGGACAAATACGAGCCGAGACAAGCAAGACGCGTGCGCAACCAGGACAAATACGAGCCGAAACAAGCAAGACGCGCGTGCAAATCCCTAATCACTATCTGATCAGCTCCATGATTTCCTGTATCGAAAGCTTGGCGGCCATGTCGCTGCCTTCGAGCAGTGATTCGGCCATGTCGCGCTTATAGTGATGCAGTTGGAGAATCTTCTCTTCGATGGTATCTTCGGCCACGAGGCGGTAGATGGTGACGGGACGTGTTTGTCCGAAGCGGTGGGCGCGGTCGGAGGCTTGGTCCTCGATGGCGGGATTCCACCAGGGGTCGAGATGTATCACGTAGTCGGCCGCCGTGAGGTTGAGGCCCAGTCCGCCCGCCTTCAGGCTGATGAGGAACAGTTCGCCGTCGCCCGCCTGGAAAGCGTCCACGCGTTGCTTGCGCTCCTTGGCCGACACGGCGCCGTCGAGGTATTGGTACTTGACGCCTTGCTCGTCGAGCGCCTTGCGCACGATGGTCAGATGGGTGACGAATTGGCTGAATACCAATGCCCGGTGTCCATTCTCGCGCAGCTCGTCGACCAGTGTCAGCAGGGTGGCGAGCTTGGTGGAGGCGATGGTGGTGCGGGGGTCGACCAGCGATGGGTTGCAGCAGGCTTGGCGCAGGCGCGTGATTTCGGCCAGTACCTGGAGATGTCCGGGGCCATTCTCCTCGTTGCTTAGGTTGGTCAGGGCTTGCCGGCGCAGCGCTTCGTAGAAGGCCATCTCTTCCGACGAGAGGGCGATGCGTTTCACGATTTCGGTCTTTGGCGGCAGTTCGTCCATCACGGCCGACTTGGTGCGTCGGAGGATGAAGGGTGAGATGAGCTTCTTCAGGTATTTGCGACTCTGCTCGTCGGGGGCTTTCACGAAGATGTCGTTGAAGTGCTGCAGGTCGCCCAGCAGGCCGGGGTTGATGAAGTTGAACAGGTTCCAGATCTCGCCCAGGTGGTTCTGTATGGGTGTTCCGGTGAGGGCGATGCGGAAGTCGCCCTTCAGCTCCATGGTGGCTTTGGAGGTCTTGGTGGTGGTGTTCTTGATGACGTGCGCCTCGTCGAGCAGTATGGTGGCGAACCGTGTCTCGGTGAGCAGCTCGCTCTCCGACTGCAGCAGTCCGTACGACGTCACCAGCAGGTCGCCGCTCCTTAGCGAATCGATCACCTCCTTGCGTCCGTTGCCTGCGTACGACAATGTTTTCACCTTTAGCGATGGGGCGAAGCGTCCGGCCTCGGCCGTCCAGTTGCCGATGAGCGATACGGGGCATATCACCAGGGCCGGGCCTTTGTCGGCCCGGTGGAGCAGGACGGCGAGCGATTGCAGGGTCTTTCCCAGTCCCATCTCGTCGGAGAGGCATGCTCCGGCTCCCCATTCGGACAGGCGCGCCATCCAGCGGAAGCCCTCTTCTTGATAGGGTCGCAGCTCGGCGTGCAGGTTGGCGGGGAGGTTGGCCACCGTATCGGCGGACGCGCTGACGCGTTCGCGAAAATCCTTCCATCGCTTGTCGGCCACGAGGTTCTCCATCTGGTCGAACAGGTCTTTCAGGGAGGCTGAGGCGAAGATGTTGAGGCGTATATGTCCTTTCTCGTTGGTGGCGAGCAGGCGTATGGTGTCCAATTGCTTCTTCAGCTCCTTGCTGAGGGTGATGAACTCGCCGGGGGACAGCTCGATGAACTGCCGATGGCCTTGCGAGGTGAGCTCCAGCAGCTGTTGGAGGGAGACGACGGTCTCCTCGTTGATCCTCAGCTCGCCGCTGAGGTCGAACCATCCTATGCCGCTGCTGATCCGCATGTTCAGGTTCCGGGTCCGCGCGGTGCCTCGTAGCTTGAGGCGTTCGCCCTCGGGCCATTCCACGACGCATTTGTCGGTGTGTCGCAGGGCGATGTCGAGCAGATGGAGCGAGTCGAGCGGGTCGCCGAACGACATCAGCCCGTCGTTGATGTCGAGGCTTTCCAGTGCCTGTATGTCGTCCATCAGGGCTTGTTCGTTCTTGCGTTCTTGCTCGAGGTCCCGTTTCACTTGCAGGCGTTCCTCTCCCTCGTTGGCGATGAGCGCCTTGCCGCCCTTGCCGGGCTTGCAGTAGGGTGGGAGGGTCCCGAAAGGCTTGCTGAAGAGTTCGGCTTTCAGTCCATCGCCGTATGGCAGCAGCTGGATGCGTATGCGCGAGTCGGTGGGGACCTCCTTGAGGTCGATGTTCTCGGCGCTTCCGTCCACGAGGTCGGAATGTATGTTCATCCCCGCCGAGCTGAAGACGCTGAGCAGGGCTGTGAGTTTCTCCTTTCCTTGCTGGGGTATGAGGAGGCTCTCGTTGCTGAGTATGTGGACGATTTCGCGCTGTGTGGGCGTGAGGGTGAATATGACGTATCGTGTGTTGGTCTCTTTCTGCACCAGCACTTCGGGGATCTTCTCGGCGTTGATGGCGATATTGGAAGAAAGCCTGTATCCCTTGCCGGTATCCTCCACGGAGACGGTGGGTATTCCTCCGGCCAGCTCCACGGGAATGTTCTTCGAGTCGGCCAGGTAGACGGCCGGGCTTCCCACGAGTTCGCGGAGGGCGTCGATGGTGAAGCTATAGTTGACGGCGCTACCATAGTACCACGAGGACGACGCCTTCTCTTCCTTCATGCACTGCGCCACGCGCTGGTCGAGGTCGCTCATGCCCTCTACCGCTCTGTTGTAGAAGGTGGAGAGTCCGATGGCTCGTCCTTTCGACCATTTCTTGGCTTGCCTCACCTGCAGTATGGGTTGCAGGGCGCTGTAGTCCATCGGGTTGAAGTAGTAGGCGATGCGCGTGGCTCCCTCCTCCGTGGACGCTTTCTGGTCGGTGTCGAGCTTGAGCAGCTGGTTGAGCCTTTTCTCCCATTCGCTTTGGCGCTCCACGCGCGACACGAGGGGCGTGAAGTCGAACCGTTTTCTCAGGGCGTCGTATTCCCGCTTGGTCTGTGGGGTGTGGTACCATTCGTTTAGCGCGTAAGCCAGTTCGTAGGCCATCAGGAAAGCTTCGCCCTGTATGGCCGTGGAGTAGAGGTCCATGAGTTTCGTATAAGCCTCTTCCTCTTTGTGGATCGGTTTGTCCACGATGTAGCATATCAGCGCGTTGCAGATTTGTCGTAGCGGCGCTCCTTGCTCGTTCATCACGCTGTTGCGGGCCATCCTGGCGTATTGTTCGGCCTTCTCGCGTTGCTCGGACGAGTGGTCGTACACCAATGCGTTGAAGGGGGCGTTGTAGGAGGCGTACTTGGAGTTTTTCGCCTCCCATGCCATCAGCGTGCCGAACGCGGGCTTGCTCTTTTTTTCGTCCATCAGCAGCAGCGCGAGCATGCCGTAGTAGGCGTCGAGGTCGCGGATGTAGAACGGGCATTTGATGCTCTCGGCGATATTGGTTTTCTTGATGTGTCGCGAGGCGATCTCCCACGCGTTGTCGGGGTTTCCTCGCAGCAGTTCCCGCACCATCTCCTCGTCGCAGAAGGAGTACGAGCTTCTGGGCGATTTCTGGTCGAACAGTCCGGCCCATATCCGTTGGGCGTTGCGCACGAAGGCTACCTCGTCGGACAGCATGTCCTCGCTCTTTATCCCTTTGGAGAGGAGGTTGATAAAGGCGTCCATCTCGCCGAAGGGACGTAGCATGTTCATCCTCGTCGTGAGCGAGTGCCCGCACGCCAGGCGCAGTATGGCCGGTGAGATCTGGCCCAGCCTTTTCAGGTAATTCTCATTCTGCACGATGAGGCTATACACTCGCTCGATATCCTCAGGGCAATCGGCGACGAAGTGCTGCTCGGCCGCGGCGTATTCGCCGTTTTTGCCAGAGCTGTGGCATAGGCCGTGGAGCACGTCGCGCACGTGCCACATCAGGGTCTTGGGTTTCATGTTGGGTAGCTTGCTGTGGTAGGTGGTATCCCATAGCTTCGTCCAGAGTTGCTGGTACTTGCCCAGCGTGGGGTAGATCTCGATAAATGGTTCCAAGGAGGCCGTGAAGGTGTCGCTGTCGTACTTCTCGGCACGGAACAAGCCTTTGTCGACGGCTTTCTGTATCACCGACTTGATGTTGCTTTGCGCGATGAAGATCTTGATGTAGGGGGAAATCAGCCGGGCTATGTCGCGGATACGGACATCGCTCCCGCAGAACATGGCGACTTGAATGATAATTTTATTGTTCCCGCTCAGGGTGTTGTAGAATTCTTTCTGCTCTGAAGTCATGAATCGTATGTCTTTTTATGGTTGAGGTCGCAAATGTACCAAATTCCCGCACATATCCTACTTCTTACCTCTTCCGTGTGTTTTCACATTAAGATTTATTGGCGAAAGTTAGAACGCCAAAGGGCGCTGATGTTAATAAAGTGAAAAACCTGCTTTCCGTCTTTAACTTCTCCCGGCCTCGGCGTTCTAACCTCACAAAGCCCAAAACCAAGAGCGATGATAAACGAGAAACAAATCCGGGAAGCTTGCGCCACCGACATCGAACGTGGATTCAGGATGCTGATGGACGCCTTTCAGGAACCGATATACAACTATATCCGCAGGCTGGTGGTGTCGCACGACGATGCCAAGGACGTCTTCCAGGAGGTGTTCGTACGGGTGTTCAGGCACATCGGCCAGTTCAGGGGCGACAGCTCGCTCTCCACGTGGATCTACCGGGTGGCCACCAACGAGAGCTTGCGGTGGCTGGACCGGAGGAGCGAGGAGAACGCCTCGACCCTCCCCGAGGAGACGAGGCGGGAACTGCTGGACAAGCTGAAAGCTTCGGAGTACGTGGACTACGAGGACGGATTGGCGGTGAAGTTCCAGGAAGCCATCCTCGCCTTGCCCGAGAAGCAACGATTGGTGTTCAACCTGCGCTACTACGACGAGCTGGAGTACGAGGAGATAGCCAAGGTGCTGGACAGCAAGGTGGAGACGCTCAAGGTGAACTACCACTACGCCAAGGAGAAAATCAAGGCGAGGCTGATGGGTTGACCGGGAGGCCGGGAAACAAAGTGATTAACAAAAAAAGAAGATAAGAAGATGAGAACGGAATTTGATTTTGACGAGATTGGCAAGCGGACACCCTACCGCACGCCCGACGGCTTCTTCGACGAAGCGCGGCGGAGAGTGATGGCGGAGGTTGGCGTGAAGCCGCGGCGAAAAAACGCCTCGCGGCTACGTCTGGTGGTGATCACCGCCTTGGCCACGGCTGCCATTGTGGCGGGTTTGTTCTTCATCCCCTCTTTCTTGGGGGGCATGGTATCTACACCGGTCACGGCCGATGTCACGAGCCACTCCGACACCTGGATACATAACCTGTCGGACGACCAGCTGGACGAGCTGCTGACTCTCGCCGACAACGACCTGTTTTTGGATTGATGATGAATTTAGGTTTAGTTATAATAATAAGGTAAAACGAAAGAAGTATGAAAACGAAAGTAATGTCTTTTATGATGGTCGCCCTGCTGGCAGGGAGCCAGATGAACCTTTCCGCCCAGGAGCGGAAGAACGAGAACGCGCCCAAGCGCCAACGCCCCACGCAGGAGCAACTGATGCAGATGCAAACCAACCAGATGGTAGGTACGCTGATGCTCGACGACGCCACCCGCGACAAGTTTGTGCCCCTCTATCAGTCGTACCTGAAAGAGCTGCGCGAGACACGCGCCGCCGATAAGCCCGCCAAAGCCCAGGCACACGTACGCCAACAGGACGGCCAGTCGCAGGACTTCTGGGAAATAGCGGCCGAGAAGAACCAGACCGACGAGCAAATCGCCGCACGCATCAAGGCGCAGTTCGCCCAGAGCCGCAAGATGCTCGACATTCGCGAGAAGTACTACGCCGAGTTCAGCAAGATTCTCTCGCAGAAGCAGATCCAGAAGATCTATCAGCAGGAACGCTCCAACGCCAACAAGTTCCGTTGGGAGTTCGACCGCCGCAACTGGAATCAAATGGGCAGGGACATGCGCAAGCGCGGCGAAGAGATGCGCAAGCAAGGCGAGGAGATGCGTAAGAAAGCCGGCGCCATGCGCAAAAGCACCGGGGAGATTGCCGCGAACGCCCGCAGGATAGCCGACGACGCGCTCTCCGGAACGGACTACACCTACGTACAGTCCAACTAAGGCCGCGCGCTTCAAGCGTACGCCTTCGAGGCTGTATCATAAATCGGAGCGGCTTTCTTTTAGGCACGGATTACACGGATTACGCAGTCTTTTCCAGAACACAATGCTGCGGAATCCGTGTAATCCGTGCCTAAATATTCTCTTTTTGATAG
>JAISIZ010000016.1 GCA_031261785.1 Mediterranea sp. (in: CFB group bacteria) | reverse complement strand
TCTTTATTCTCTATTCTCTTCTCTTGTTACGTTCACAAAGTAGGGATCGATCTAATTCGGTCGCGAAGGTCTGTTTTTTTTTTTTACCGTGGTCTCAAAAAGTCCGCATTATGTCTCCTTTCGTACATTTAGCCGCTTTAGCTACGCATAAACTTAGTTAATTTTATGCGGTTTCGCCCGCCCCGAGGCTTGTCCGCGGAAGCTATTCCGTGTCCGAAAGCCTTTATTCATCGGCATCGCAAGGTGCGAAGAAAACCATCTGAAATACGAAAAGCCCCATGCGGACGATTTTTCCCCGCGAAATGAGGATTTTGGGGGACTTGCCCGAAGGAGATAAGCGGTTTTGGGGAAGTGAAAAATGGAGCATGGAGCACGAAGAATAGTCGTAATGATTGGCAAGTTCTATCCCAAAGTGAGGCTGTATCATAAATCGGAGCGGCTTTCTTTTAGGCACGGATTACACGGATTACGCAGTCTTTTCCAGAACCCAATGCTGCGGAATCCGTGTAATCCGTGCCTAAATATTCTCTTTTTGATAGCGCCTTTCACTTATGATACAGCCTCACTCAGAGTTACCACCTCGCGGAGCTGCTTCCAAGTGAGTGATGCTTGGGGAAATGACGGATGGGGTTGGCGGCAAATTCGGGGTACCAGTGAGAACCTGTATTTATCCTGCATGTATGCGGGAAGAAGAAAAGTTCCGGCCCTATCATTGCCGTCGTCGTGGGCGAATTTTCGCTGATCCGCGAAGGTCTCACGCGCCGCATGGAGGTTTCACGATCCCGGCAAATTTCAATCGCGGATTCGCGAGGAGCGAGAAGCCCGGGCTTTTGTAATCACATTTCGGGAATGGAGAAAAAAGCCCGAGCTTTTGTAATCACATTTCGGGAACGGAGAAAAAACCCCGAGCTTTTGTAATCACATTTCGGGAACGGAGAAAAAAGCTCGGGCTTCTCGTCTCATGCGGATTTGCATAAAGCTTTCGCGTCTCCGGGATAGGACCTTGCCTGACACCTCTTCGAGAAGTGAGAAAAGGGGTGGCGCATTGACGAAGTCAGGAGGGGGGGATCTTTTTCCTGTTTCCGTCACTTTTTCGAGTCCAAAGACGCAACTACTCAAAACAAAAAAGGGCTGCCACATCACGTGGTAGCCCGTTTTATGCAGTTAGTTCCTCTATGAAAATTAAGAAAGTGAAACTTCACAGTTTCGGATGGTTGTTTTAATTAAAGCATACTAACTATATCTATGTTTAAAGCAAATGAAAATGTTCGTTCATTCGGTGACAAGGTGCCCTTTCGGCTTGGGGTTGATGCCTCCCAGGCTGTCCGATAGCAACACCTGTTCCACCTTCCCCTCGTCGGAGACGGCTACGGACGGGGTGTTGACCTGCTTGCCGATGGTGTCGGCCGCCAGCACTGTCGTTCCCTCACCCGCGGTGAACGAGCGCTGCGCTACGTTGCCCAGGGCGAGGATGATAGCGACTACGGCGGCGGCCTTGAAGAGCGGGGTGAGCCGATGGGGCAATGTCACCTTCCGGACTTTCACGGCCGAGGCTTCTACCTCAGCAAGGATACGGGCGTCGAAGTCGTCGCCCAGGCACGTCTCCCGCTGTTCTTGCTGGTAGGCGAACCATTCTTTGTAACGACTCAGGCGCCCGGGCACTTCGCCACTGGCGAAGAGCTGCCGCAATGCCGATTCTTCCTCGATGGAAGTTTCGCCTTGCCAATAACGCTCCAAAAGGCGCTCTATGTCTTTATCTTTATAGTCCATACTCGTCTATTTTCAAAAACCCTTGCCTCACCTTCTGCCTGGCGCGGAAGAGGTAGACTTTCACCTGCTCCTCCGTGAGGTTGAGAACGTGGGCGATCCGTTTGTAGCTCTCGCCCTCGATGTCCCTCAGCTGCATGATGAGACGCTGCTTCTCGGGCAGCTCGTTCATCAGGCGGTCGATGAGTACCATCTTCTCCGCGTGCTCCAGCCTGGCTTGCGGCTCGTCGCTGTCGGCGGCGGCCTCTGCCATGCCGGGAGTGAGTTCCAAGTTCCGGGCTTCTTTTCTTTGGCTCCGGTCGATGGCCAGGTTTCGGGCCACTGTCAGGCTGTAGGCTTCGATGGAATCCATCTCCCCCCATTCGTCCCGCTTGCTCCAAACCCTGATTAGCGTCTCTTGCACGATATCCTCCGCCTCTGCCCTGTCCGACGTGATTCGTAACGCCAGCCGGAAAAGCTTGTCTTTGAGAGGCAGGATGTCGTTCTTGAAACTCAGTTCTCGCATCGCTTCTATTAGATAGACGGGTAAGGGGTTGAGAAGTTACAGTAGCGGCTCGTTTTTTTTTAGTTATTTTCGGATGCGGGTTCCTTCGCCGGGTTGGCTGATGGCCGACGCGAGGGTGACGCGTACCTCGTCGACGCCCCGTTCGATAGCGTCGAAGGCATTCTCCAACTTGGGGATCATGCCGCCGGCGATGGTGCCGTCGGCTACGTATCGTTCGAAGTCGGGTCGGGTGATAAGGGGAATGACGCTCGCGTCGTCGGCCTCGTCGCGCAGCACGCCTCGCTTCTCGAAGCAGTAGACGAGCGTGACGTCGAACGCCGAGGCGAGCGCTTTGGCCACCTCGCCGGCTATGGTATCGGCGTTGGTGTTCAGCAGCTGCCCTTTCCCGTCGTGGGTCAGCGGCGCCAGCACGGGCACCATTCCGCGGGTTGCCAGGAGAGCGATGATCTCGGCATTCACCCGTTCCACGTCGCCCACGAAGCCGTAGTCGACCTCCCTTACCGGTCGGCGTCTGGAGCGGATAAGATCGAGGTCGGCTCCCGTCATTCCAAAGGCGTTCACGCCCCGGGCCTGAAGGCCGGCCACGATGTTTTTGTTCACCAACCCGCCGTACACCATGGTGACCACGCGTAGCGTCTCCCCATCGGTGACGCGCCGTCCGTTCACCATCCGGCTCTCGATACCGAGCCTCTCGGCCAGCCGGGTGGCCGAGCGTCCGCCACCGTGCACCAGTATTTTCGGCCCGTCGATAGCGGCGAAGTCGTCGAGCAGGCGGCCGAGGCTGGTGTCCTCCTCCACGATTTTGCCGCCCACCTTGATTATAGTGAGTCTCTGTTTCATATAAGGATCATTCCAGATAGGTGTATCCGTACAGTCCCGAGCGGTAGTTGGAGAGAAACTCCTTGCCCTCTTCGAGCGAGATGCGTCCCTCTTTCACCGATTTCGAGACCCAAGTCTCGAGCGTGCGCACCAATTTCTTGGGGTTATACTGCACGTAGTCGAGCACTTCGGCCACGGTCTCGCCGTCGATGACTTGCTCGATGCTGTAGCCCTTGTCGCTCACCGACACGTGCACGGCGTTGGTATCGCCGAAGAGGTTGTGCATATCGCCCAGTATCTCCTGGTAAGCGCCCACCAAGAAGACGGCGAGGTAGTACGGCTCGTTCTTCTTCAGGGCGTGCACGGGCATGTAGTGCGCCACGTTGCGGGGCGAGACGAAATTGGCGATCTTCCCGTCGGAGTCGCAAGTAATGTCCTGCAAGGTGGCCGAACGATCGGGTTTCTCGTCGAGCCGTTGTATGGGCATGATGGGGAATATCTGGTCGATGGCCCAGGAGTCGGGCAGCGACTGGAAGAGGGAGAAGTTGCAGAAGTACTTGTCGGCAAGCAATTTGCCCAATCCCCGGAATTCGTCGGGAGCGTGCTTCAGTCCGCTGGCTATCTGGTTGACCTCACGGCTGATGGACCAGTAGAGGCGTTCGATCTGCGCCCGCGTCTTCAGGTCGACGATGCCATGGCTGAAGAGGTCGAGCGCCTCCTCGCGAATCTGCTGCGCGTCGTGCCAAGCCTCGAGCATGCGGTTCTGGTTGAGCGATTCCCAGATGCTATACAACTCTTGCACCAGCTCGTGCGCGTCGGAGGCGATGGTCTCTTCGTCGTCCCATTCGGGCAAGGTGGCCGTCTCGAGCACCTCGAAGATGAGTACGGAGTGGTGGGCGGTGAGCGCGCGTCCGCTCTCGGTGATGATATTGGGATGGGGTATGCTGTTTTTGTCGCTGACGTCGACCAGCGTGGAGATGGAGTCGTTGACGTACTCCTGGATGGAGTAATTCACGCTGCCTTCGCTGCTCGAGGAGCGCGTGCCGTCGTAGTCCACGCCCAGTCCGCCGCCAATGTCGACAAACTCGACCTTGAATCCCATGGCGTGCAGCTGCACGTAGAACTGCGACGCCTCCCTGAGGGCGGTCTTGATGCGGCGTATCTTCGTCACCTGGCTCCCGATGTGGAAATGTATGAGCTTGAGGCAGTCCTTCATCCCGCGGCTGTCGAGGAAGTCGAGCGCCTCAAGCAACTCGCTGGAGGTGAGGCCGAACTTGCTGGCGTCGCCTCCCGATTCTTCCCACTTCCCGCTGCCCGACGAGGCGAGCTTGACGCGTATGCCAATGTTGGGTTGCACGCCCAGTTGCTTGCCCATCTTGGCGATGAGTTTCAGCTCGTTCATCTTCTCCACGACGAGGAAGATGCGTTTTCCCATCTTTTGCGCCAGCAGCGCCAGCTCGATGTAGCTCTCGTCCTTGTAGCCGTTGCAGATGATGAGCGAGTCGGAATCGGTGTTGATGGCGATAACGGCGTGCAGTTCGGGCTTGGACCCGGCTTCGAGGCCGAGATTGAACTTCTTCCCGTGGCTGATGATCTCCTCTACCACCGGCCGCATCTGGTTCACCTTGATGGGGTAGATGATGAAGTTTTGCCCTTTGTAGCCGTACTCATTGGCGGCTTGGTCGAAGCACGACGACATTTTCTCGATGCGATTGTCGAGAACGTCGGGGAAACGCACCAGCATGGGAGCCGACACGTCTCGCAACTGCAACTCGTCGACCAGTTCCTTCAGGTCGACTCCCGCGCCTTCTTTTCGCGGTGTGACAACGACATGCCCTTTGTCGTTAATACCAAAGTAGGAGGTGCCCCACCCCTTGATGTTGTAGAGTTCCTCGGAATCTTCAATACGCCACTTTCTCATTTTTTTCGTTATTCGGTAGTTCTTTTTATATTTAGGTGGCAAAAGTACGTATTAATCCACTAATTTCGTGCGCGATGGAGCTATATTTTATCGGTAGGTAGATTTAAAAGTTCTTGCAGCCGTCGCACGGAGGCGTCGATCTGCCAACGGTTGTCTAATTCGTCGGTGTTGAACGTATACCGCGCCTGGCTATAGTACGGGGCACGCTCCTCGAGAGCCTTGGCGATGAATGCTTTCAGCTCCCCGTCGCCCAGTCCTTGCAAGATGGGGCGTTGGCGCTTGGCCACACGCAGCCGGCGGAAAAGGACCTCGGGACTGACGTCCAGGAAAATGGTGGTACCTACCCGATTCATGAACTCCATGTTGTCGAAGAAACACGGCACGCCCCCACCGGTAGAGATGACCACGTTCTCGAACTCGGCCACCTCGTGCAGCATCGATCGTTCCAGCTCGCGAAAGCTATCCTCGCCACGCCGGGCGAACAGTTCGCTGATGGTCTGGTGCAGACGTTCTTCGATATGCCAGTCCAAATCGATGAACGGGATACCCAATTTGCGGGCCAACGCCTTTCCCAGCGTTGTCTTTCCGGCACCCATGTAGCCGGTGAGGAAGATACGGATCATATTTTTTTCTGAAAGGATTCTATTTTTCTTCGCTGTTCTTCTCGCAGGTATTCAAACTCTTCTTTGACAAGCGAATGGATCTCTTTGGCGAACTACGGTAACTACCCCCTCTTGATAAATTGTCATCCATAGATTCATCATTTGTTTAGGGGTCAAGCCACCTCGCCCTTTGTCGGAAGAAAGGAATATCAGACGCAGGGAACGGTAGACTTGTTTCTCGAAACTCTTTAAATAGTTCTTCTCCCGTGTCGTTCCCCCCGACAAGACAAAGAACAGCGCGGGAGAGCGCATGCCTTCTTTTTTGCTATACTCATCACTCTGATATTCCGTAATATCAGCATTCCCTGCGGGAGTCCCTTTCTCGCTTTCAAATGGCCGAGCCTCCGCATAAGTCCGTTCCGCCCTCTCCCCTTCCTTTTTCCTGTAAGCCCAATTTTCAAGATCCATAAACTCTACTGTATTGCGCCTATAATTGGAATAGCTCCGTAGCGTCCCTCCAAGTATCCGTGCTCTATGGAGAGGGAGTTATGTGTCTTGAAGTCGTTTAAAGAGTACAATTGAGTGGCGCCATCTTTCTTCTCTGTAAACCAGATTTCGTCCGAACGCATAATTTGTTTCTGATCAAGGACACCCGTTTGGTGTGTAGTGAATATCAATTGCCCTTTGGCTTTTCTGGTCGCAAAATATCTAATAAGATTCTTAACCAATACAGGATGGATTCCGTTGTCTATCTCATCGATCAAAACCGTTTTGTCCTCCTGATGGATAGCGGCATACAAAGCCGGAATAAGGATGAGAATCCGTACTGTACCGTCGGATTGGGAGTGAATATCCATTTCTTCAAGATACCCTTTCTTGCCCAATTGATTAAAAACGAATTGATGGACTTTCTTCATTCCATTCTCTATACTCACAGAAAAGGCTTGCCGATGTTCACGATAGGCTACAAAGGCTTCTTTGGGACCTAAAGATTCGATTTCATCCCTAACATTTTCATCCACGGACGCATGCTTACCTATCCATTCGTCAAGATTCTCCGATTTTACGCCTATTTCGGCTATACCCAAATCGAGTTCACGAAATAGATTGTTCGTAAACGCCAACAAGGCTTTCTGTTTCCGCATCAATTCCATGAGATTGATAAGATCGGAATGGATACTAACCACATCCAGTTTGTGTTCAAACCAATCACTTACCTTATTGACATCAACATCTTTAATGATCGGGAACTCCCTATTTAATGCCAAAAGGGAAGATAAAGGATTCTTCCGAATGAGTTCATTTGTCGCCGCGGCCACTTCGGCGGAAGGAGTGTTTCTCAACTCCACTTTCTTATCTTCTCTCCTGAAAATGAGGAGGGATGATTCCTTTCCTCTCCCCGATCGATACAACTCCTCCTTTTTTATATGGGTTAAAGAGACCTCTATTTTATAAATAAAATAGGCAGAGGCCATACTGAACTCTACAGCCAATGCGATAGGTGCTTTCCTCGCGCCCTTTTTCAGTTTGAAAAAGTAACGTTCCAGCTCAATGCTTGAAAGAAAAGATTTGCTGAGAGCGGTATTACGTATGAAGTCCACACCCTTGATCAGATTGGATTTCCCCGATCCGTTAGCACCATATATGGCAGCTTGTTTCAGGACAGGAATCTCTTGTGGATAGATATGATCGGCAAACGTCGTACGTTTGCCATTCGGAAACATATCGAATTGTACCGCCTCATCAAACGATAGGAAGTTTTCCAATACTACACGCAATAACATACAGCATTTATTTATTGTTTGGGGCAAAGATAGGCATTTAAACAAAGCCATAGCCATCTATCCGTGAAAAAATCACGGGTTGACGTGAAATAAGCTCGCCAATGCCATGGATAAACGTCCCTACGCCGCACATCCGCCTTTATCGCACGGTTACAGCAACCCTTCGTCGGCAAAGCTGAAGTACGTGTGTTCGCAGACGATGATATGGTCGATGAGCCGGATGTCCATGGTGCGCGCTCCCTGGCGAATGTGCTCGGTGAGGGAACGGTCGTTCTGGCTGGGGTGGATGTTGCCCGAAGGATGGTTGTGCGCCACCGCCAGCTGGGTGGCCCGCCGGATCAGGGCCTCGCGCAGGATGAGGCGCACGTCGGCATACGTGCCGTCGATACCTCCCACGCCCATGCGCACGGTTTCGATCACCTTGTTGGCCTGGTTGAGCAACAGTATCCAGAATTCCTCGTGTTCCAAGTCGCGCAACAGCGGTTGGAAGATGCGATAAATATCGCGCGAGCAGCCAATAGCCGTCCTCTCCCTCACCTCCTGCAGCCCGCGACGTTTGCCGATCTCAAGGGCGGCCATGACGGTGACACTTTTGGCGGGTCCCATCCCCTTGAAGCGAGCGTAGTCGTCGAGAGTCCATTTCGCCAAGGCATTCAGGTCGTTGTCGCAAGCGTTGAGCATGCGTCGCGTCAACTCCACGGCCGTCTCGTCTTGGCTGCCCGAGCCGATCAGTATAGCCAGCAGCTCCGCGTCGCTTAGGGCATCGGCACCTTTCCGCATCATCTTCTCCCGCGGCCGCTCCTCGACCGCCCAATGAGGGATGGAAAGTGATTGTTTGGTCTTATTCATCTGTATTTCCAATTAGACGTTAACATGTCGCGAAGGTAATGAATGGATGGGAAACAAACATCCCAATTGAACGGTTTCTGCTATAAATTGCCCGGTTTCTATGATCGAATTGACAAAATCGGTCGTATCTTTGTGCCCGATAGATAATAACCGAAAAGAACGATGAAAGGTCTCCTTACCCTCCTTCTCCTTTTTTTATGCGCTTTCCGTTCCTTGGGTGGCACGGTGGGACGACAGTACGCTTTTCGCACGATCGACAGCAATAGCGGCTTGTCGCAAAACTCGGTGAACGCCATCTTGCAGGACAGCCAAGGCTTTATGTGGTTTGGCACCAAGAACGGCCTGGATCGATACGACGGTCTCACCTTCCACCATTTCCTGAAAGAAAACGGCACGCTGGGCAACAATTACATCACCGCCCTGCACGAGGATCAACGAGGCAATATATGGATAGGTACCGACGGCGGGCTGTACCTCTACTCCCCACTTACCGAAACGGCCAAGCGATTCGATAAGGAAAGCGAGCAAGGCACGAGGATAGAGAACACCGTAAACACCTTGACGGGCGACCGCGACGGCGGCGTGTGGGTCACCGTGCAAGGACAAGGCGTGTTCCACTACAATCCGCGAAGCGGGCGCCTCATCCACCACCCCTCGGGACTCGCCGGCCGACTGAAGTACAATGGATTGGAACGTATCTGCTTCGACGCCGACAACGTCTGCTGGATCGATGCTCACGACGGGCAGCTGTACTATTCGCGCGATAGCCTCGCCACCCTCGTCCCCTTCTTCTCCGAAGAGGAGCGCAGGACCTTCGGCTCCGACTACTCCAACAAGCTGCTGGCCGGCCCCTACAACTGCCTCTACCTGGCCACCAGCAACGGATTGAAAGAAGTGAACCTCAGCAACCGGACCGTACGCGTACTGCTCTCCACCGACGAGCGGGGCGACGCCATCTATCTCCGCGAGCTTACCCTATGCGGTAGCGAGCTGTGGGCAGGCACCGAGCAAGGCATCTACATCTATCACCTCGACACGGACAAGATCACCCATCTGCGAAGCATAGGCGGAGACCCCTACTCCCTTTCCGACAACGCCATCTACGCGATCTACAAAGACCGGGAAGAAGGCATGTGGATAGGCTCCTACTTCGGAGGGGTGAACTACTGCCCCAAGGAATACGCCTATTTCAACAAAGTATATCCCCGCGCCGAAGACGCGCCCATGGGCAAGCGGGTGAGAGAATTTTGCCCGGACACCGACGGCACCCTTTGGATAGGTACGGAAGATAAGGGACTGGTACACTATGATCCCGTCACGGGAAGACTGACACCGCTTCGCCTCCCCGGCATCTTCCACAACGTGCATGGGCTATGCGTCGACGGACGCTACCTCTGGGTAGGCAACTTCAGCCGGGGGATACACCGTGTCGACCTCACCAGCCGACAGGTGAAGAGCTACGGAGGGACGGACATCTTCTCCATTTGCCACACCAGGTCGGGCGACTTGTGGGTGGGCACCACCACGGGATTGCTGCGCTATGACCGCGAGGCGGATAGCTTCAGGCACGTGTCCGACCTCGGCAACATCTTCATCTATCACCTCAAGGAAGACAGGCGGGGCGACTTGTGGCTGGCCACTTACGTCGACGGACTCTACAAGCTCGACGTACGCAGCGGCAGATGGGAGCACTTCACTTACCAAGCCTCCGACAGCACCAGCCTGCCCTCCAACAAGGTGCTGTCCACCTTTGAAGACCATCGGGGTAACCTGTGGTTTACCACCCAAGGGGGTGGATTCTGCCGTTTCGAACCAGCCACCGCCACCTTCGTGCGCTACGACTCGCAAACGGCCGGACTGCCCACCAACGTAGTCTACCGCATCGAGGAAGATAAGCGGGGACTCTTCTGGATCTCCACCGACAAGGGGTTGCTGCATTTCCAACCGCAGGACCGTACGTTCAAGCTCTATACCGTGGCCAACGGACTGCTTAGCAACCAGTTCAACTACCAGTCGAGCTATCGTGACAAGAATGGGACAATGTACTTCGGCGGCATCAACGGCTTCGTCTCCTTCAACCCCGCCGACTTCGCCGAAAACACCTACCTACCCCCCATCGCGCTCACCGACTTCATGCTTTTCAACCGTGCCGTACCGATAGGAGAGAAGGGGTCGCCACTCACCCAGAGCATCAGCCTGGCCAGTGACCTCACGCTGCGACATACCCAGAACTCGTTCTCCCTGCGCATGGCGGCGCTTAGCTACCAATCGCCCGCGACCAACACCGTGAAGTACCGCCTTGAAGGGTACGACCGCGAATGGTACACCGCCGGGGAAAGTCCCGTAACCTACTCCAACCTCCCTTACGGGACCTATCTGCTGGAGGTAAAGGCCGCCAACAACGACGGCGTGTGGAATCCCTATACGCATACGCTCCGCATTCGCGTGCTGCCTCCTTTCTACCTCACCACTTGGGCCTATCTCGTCTACTTCCTCATCACGACCGGAGCACTGATTCTCCTCTTCCTGTCGTTGAAGCGGAAAGATCTCGCCAAGCACCAGCGCGACATGGAACGGTTCGAACAAGAAAAAGAGCGCGAGATGTATGGCTCCAAGATCGAGTTTTTCACCAACGTGGCCCACGAGATACGCACCCCGCTTACCCTCATCAAAGGACCATTGGAAAGCGTGCTCGAACAAAACGACCTCACCCCCGACACCCGGCTGGAGCTGGAGACCATGGACCAAAATACCGAACGGCTGCTGAACCTGGTGAACCAGCTGCTCGACTTCCGCAAGGTAGAGAACAAAGGCTTCAGGCTACGCCCCGCAGAGTGCGGGCTGAACACCCTCATACGGTCGGTCACCCGACGTTTCTCCGCCTCGGCCAAGCGGAAAGGTATCCACACCACCCTCGAGCTACCCGACGAGGAGAGGGTGGCATGGCTCGACCGGGAAGCCATGACGAAGATCGTCAGCAACTTGCTCACCAACGCCTTGAAATATGGCGAAACCTACGCTCGACTCACCCTCACCGTCGACGAAGAGCGACAGACGTTCACCGTCACCGTGGCCAACGACGGACAGGTTGTCCCCCCAGAGATGCGCGACAGCATCTTCCGCCCTTTCGTGCGTCATGGAGACAGCAAGGAGGTGATTTCCGGTACCGGCATAGGTCTCTCCCTCGCCCGCTCGCTGGCGGAGCTGCACCAAGGTTCACTGGCGATGGACGACACGATGGACGAGAATCGCTTCGTACTCACCCTACCCCTTGGCAGGCTCACCCAAACGACGGAGCAAAAACCTGCCCCGGAGATCGACGATGCCGACGAAGTTCCAACGGATACTACGACCATCGAGAAAGTTGAACAAGAGACACGCCCCACCCTCTTGGTGGTGGAGGACGACACGGAGATGCGAGCCTTCGTAGCCCGTCGCCTCGCCCCGCTCTACCGCGTGCTTACCGCCGCCGACGGCTTCGAGGCATTCGACGTGCTGAAGCGGGAGGAGAACGTGAAGCTGGTGGTAAGCGACGTGATGATGCCCGGCATGGACGGGCTGGAACTCTGCCGACGGCTGAAGTCCGACGTGACCTACAGCCACATACCCGTTATCCTGCTCACGGCCAAGACTGCCCTCGAAGCCAAGATAGAGGGACTGGAACAAGGCGCCGATGCCTATATCGAGAAGCCCTTCTCCGTGGAGTACCTACGCGTGAATGTGGCCAACCTGCTCTCCAATCGCGAACGACTGCGTCGCCGTTTTCTCGAATCTCCCTTCGTACGCCTGGAGACCATGGCGCACACCAAAGCCGACCAAGCCTTCATGGAGCAACTCAACGCCTATACCCTGGCGCATCTGGCCGAGGACATTTCCGTCGACGACCTCGCCGCCGCCATGCACATGAGCCGTTCCAGCTTCTACCGCAAGCTGAAGGGTACGCTCGACATGAATCCCAACGACTATCTCCGCGTGGAACGTCTCAAGCAAGCCGCCCAACTGCTGAGAGAGGGAGGACGCAACGTGGTCGAGGTGACCACCTTGGTAGGCTTCAATAGCGCGTCCTACTTCTCGAATTGTTTCAAGAAGCAGTTTGGCGTGGGGCCAAAGGAGTTCACGGGAGTGGGCAGTGAATAGCTGCCCGGACAAATCTCGCCAGTCCATGTACGGACACCGCGCGTCACAGCCGTCCCTTGTAAATACGTGCCATCGCCTTTTGGTACTGGTTCTCGAGCAACAGGTAGTTCTGCCGGCTTTGGTAGACGACAGAGACTTCCATGAAGTACTCCATCACGTTCATCTGCCCGCCCGCGAGGGCTTTCTTCAGTAACGCCAGGCTCTGCGACGCATGGAGCGCGGAGCGATATTCGTCCATGGTGGCGCGCAATGTCCGCGCCTCTTCGTATAGACGCGAAAGTTCCGATTCGAAACGCGTCGTGGCATCCTCGCGCAACAGGTCGACGTTGAGAGCTTGCGCCTTGGCCATCTTCACCTTGTGCCGATTGCTGAAGAGGGGGAATGAGACACCCATCACGATACCATTGAACCTGGCGCCAGCCTCGGTATCGCGCCGATAGCCCAGCTCGAGGCGGGGAAGCCAGGCCGAACGATTGACGGAGAGTTGCCTGCGGGCAACGAGACTCTCGCCGGCGAGAGCGTGCAGCGAGCGGTCGGTCGCCAGCGCCTCGGCCCGCAACGCGGCATAGTCGGCAGGGAAGGATACTTCGGGATAGTGGCTCTCACCAAACGCCAGAGGGATGCCGGCGTTCAGGGCGGTCAGATCCCGCAGCTTGCCCCGCAGGGCAGTTTCGTTCAACGAGACCTCGGTCTTGGCGTTGAGCAACTCAAGGGCAACCTTATTCGTCTCGATAGCGTTGGCGTCACCTGTCCGGAGGCGTTTGGCATACAGGCGGTCCAGCTCTTCGGCATCGTTCAGCCGCTCTTCGAGAATCTGCCTCTGCTGGCGGAGCATGATGATGTCGAGGCAGAGTTCCTTGGCTTCGAGCAACTTCTGCTGACGCAGCAAATCGGACTGGCTATCGTACGTATCAGCCTTGAGGCGATTCAACTTACCACGGCTGACATATAGGGTTGGGAAGTCGAAACTTTGCGAGACGATCAGCTCGCCCACGGTCTCGTTCTTCTCCTTCGAGTTCCAAAGATGGGCGTAGGAGAGCGTGGGGTCGGGCAAATTATTCTCGGCCCTGGCTTCCAGCTTGCGTGCGCCAGCGAGTTGACGGTCGGCTTGTAGCTCCTTGTTGTTCGCCTCGATGGCACGCAACGCTTGCGTTATGCCGTCCTGTGCCGCGCTCCGGGGGGAGGTGGACAACGCGGCGACGATGAATGGGATGATGAATATGGATGGTTTCATGCGATTTCTTTCTTATGCGTCATCAAATAGACTATGGGTATGATGAACCCGTTGAGGAAGGTAGAAGTGAGTAGTCCGCCCAGGATCACCTTCGCCATGGGGCTTTGTATCTCATTGCCGGGCAAGTCGCTGCCAATGGCAAGCGGAATGAGCGCCAAGGCCGACGAGAGGGCGGTCATGAGGATAGGGTTGAGACGATCCATCGACCCGCGCAGCACGGCGTCGCGCAGGGGCAAACCTTCCACCCGACGCAAGTGGTTGTAGTGGCTGATGAGCAACATGCCGTTGCGGGTAGCGATGCCGAAAAGCGAGATGAATCCGATGATGGCAGGTATGCTCACCTCGCCCGTGGTGAACAGCAAGGCGAATACGCCTCCGATAAGCGCCAGCGGCAGGTTGATGAGGATGACAGCCGCCTCCTTCGGGCTACGGAACTCGTGATAAAGCAGCAGGAAGATGACGGCTATGCTGAGCAGCGAGGTGAGCGTGAGCGTACGGCTGGCGGCCTGCTCGCTCTCGAACTGTCCGCCATACTCCACGTGATATCCTTCGGGCAGCGATATGTCGCGCTCCACCCGCTCGCGTATGTCGTTCACCACGCCACGGAGGTCGCGTCCGGCCACGTTGGCCGATACTACGATCTTCCGCTTCACGTTCTCGCGATTGATGGTGTTAGGTCCCATGGCCGAAGTGATCTCCGCCACGTGGCTTAGCGGTATTTTTCGTCCGTCGGGGGTATCGATAGGCAGGTCGGCGATCTTGCTCATGGCGTCGCGGTAATTGCCGTCGACCTTCACCGTGAGGTCGAACGCCTTCCCCCCGTCGTACACCTGCGAGACAGCCTCGCCCGCCAAAGCTACGTTCACGTATTCGGCGAACTCGGGTAGGGTGATGCCATACCGGGCCAGCAAGTCGCGTCGAGGCACGATCTTGAGTTGCGGGCGCTCCACCTGTTGTTCCACGTTGAGATCGACGATGCCCGGCACGTCGGCTATCTCCGCCTTGACCCGATTGCCCAGGGCGAACATGGTGTTGAGGTCGTCGCCGAACAGCTTGATGGCAATACCGGCCTTGGTCCCCGAGAGCATGGCGTCGATACGGTGGCTGATGGGCTGCCCAATCTCGATGTTGGCTCCCGTCAAGGTGGCGAGCTTCTGCCGGATATCGGCCATCATCTCGCCGCGCGACCGTTCTTTCAGTTCGAACGGCGCTTCCAGCTCGGAAACGTTTACGCCCAGGGCGTGCTCGTCCAGCTCGGCCCGTCCCGTCTTTCGGGCTACCGTACGTATTTCGGGGATGGAGAGCAACAGCTCTTCGGCTCGTCGGCCCAGGCGATCGCTCTCTTCCAGCGAGATACCGGGCAGTGAACTGACATTGATGGTGAGCGACCCCTCGTTGAACGCCGGCAGGAAGCTGCGCCCCAAGGTGAAGAACAGCCCCACGGCCACCAACAGCAGGGCGACGGTGCTTCCCAGCGTAAGCCTTTGCCGGGCGAGCACCCATCCCAGCGCACGGGCGTAGACGCTCTTCATCCACCGGGCCACGGCCGAATCCTTCAGCTCCTTCTCTCTCTTTCCCCCACCGAGCAGGTAGGAGCAGAGCACGGGAGTGAGCGTGAGAGCCACCACCGTGGAAGCGAACAGCGCCACGATGAAGGCGATGCCCAGTGGCACCAGCATCCGCCCCTCCATCCCGCTAAGGAAGAAGAGGGGAACGAAACTCACCACGATGATGAGCGTGGAATTGAGGATGGGCATGCGCACCTCCTTGGAGGCGGCATAGACCACCTCCAGCGTGCTGTTCCGCTCGGCCTTGGGCAACCGTTGGTTTTCACGCAGTCGCTTGAAGACATTTTCCACGTCGACAATAGCGTCGTCGACCAGCGAGCCGATGGCTATGGCCATACCGCCCAAGCTCATGGTATTGATCGTCAGTCCCATGTAGTGCAAGGTGAGGATGGAGATGAGCAGCGAGAGGGGCAGCGTGACCAAGGAGATAATCGTGGTACGTACGTTGGCCAGGAAGAGGAAGAGGACGATGACGACAAACAGTCCGCCCTCGAAGAGCGATTTCTTGACGTTGCCAATGGAGCTTTCGATGAAACGGCTTTGGCGGAAGATGTCGGTCGACACTCGTACGTCGGGCGGCAGATTCTTGCGCAGGTCGGACAGTGACGCTTCCAGCTTATCGGTTAGCTCGATGGTGCTGGTGGAGGGCTGCTTGGTGACGGTCAGCAGCACGGCTGGCCTACCCTTCTCCGAAGCTGTGCCCAGCTTGGGCACCTTGGCTCCTATCCGTACGTCGGCCACGTCTTCCAGCTTCACGGGCGTGCCGTCCACCGTCTTCACCACCGCCCGTCGCAGTTCCGCGATTCGGGTCGTGGAAAGCAGGCCGCGCACGATGTATTCGTTGCCGTACTCATAGAGCACGCCACCGTTGGCGTTGAGGTTCATGCCCCGTGTGGCGGTCATTACCTCGTCGAGACTGATGCCGTAGTGGCGCATCCGTCCGGGATCGAGCAAGATTTGGTACTCCTTGATGTCGCCCCCCAGCACCGACACCTGCGCCACGCCACCCGTAGAGAGTAGACGGGGACGGATAGTCCAGTCGGCCAGGGTGCGGAGGTCGAGCATGGAGGTCGAATCGGACGTAAGTCCCACGATGAGCATCTCACCGAGTATAGACGACTGCGGCCCTATGGTGGGCTTGCCTACGCTGGGCGGCAACGATTCGGCCACCACGGCTAGCTTCTCGCTCACAATCTGTCGGGCGAGATAGATGTTTGTTCCCCAGTCGAACTCCACCCACACCACGGAGAAGCCGTTGGTGGACGATGAACGTACGCGTCGCACGTTGGTGGCACCGTTCACGGCCGTCTCCACGGGAAAGGTCACAAGTTGCTCCACCTCCTCGGCGGCCAATCCTCCTGCCTCTGTCATCACCACCACGGTGGGAGCGTTGAGGTCGGGAAACACGTCTACCTCCGTGTGCGTGGCGGTGTACGCTCCCGCCACGGTGAGGAGCACGGCGGCGCAGAGCACTACCAAGCGGTTGCGCAGGGAGTAGCTTATTATTTTGTTCAGCATATTCTTCTTCTAAGTAAACGAGTTGGCATTTAATGCTCATGGGTATGTGGTGGGATGGCGGCGGTGGCGCTGGCCAGCTTTACCTGGTAGGCACCTTCGGTCACCACCTGGTCACCGATGTTCACACCCTTCAGGATCTGTACGCTTCGGCCATTGTCGGCACCCAGTGTCACCTCGCGCTTCAGGTAAGCGTCCTCTTCGTCGTCGTCCCTCAGGTAAACGAAATAGGTGCCTTGTTCCTCAACCAATGCCGTATGGGGCAGGGCGACGACATGCTCCATCGGCGTAGAGAGCAGATACACCTCCACGTACGAGCCAGGCACCAGGTTCCCCCCGCCCGTGAACTCAAAGGTCACGGGCACGTAGCGTGAGCCGTCGCTCGCCAGCTTGCCATACGAAAGTAGCTTGCCATCCATGCCACCAAGTTCGTACACATGGTCGTCGTACGGTGTCTTGAAGTTGGCCGACACGATGCCGCGCAGGTAGGGATAGTATTTCTCCGACACTTCGGCACGTAGGTAAAGCGTGCGGTTTTGTGCCAGCTCGACGAGTGGCTGTCCTACCGTCACGTAGTCGCCCTCCTTTACCAGCACATTCTTCACGAAGCCGGCGATGGGTGCGGTGACTACCTGTCCGCCCGCCGAATGGTTTTTCGCCAGCGCCTCGTAACTGATGCGGGCGTTCTCGTAGCTCCGCTCTGCCTGGGCGAACTCCTTCTCGGAGACAATCTTGTCGGGCAACAGCGCCTTCATGCGTTCGTACTCTTTCCGTGCGGTCTCAAAATCCACCCGGGCACGCCGGACAGGATCACCCTCGGCAATGTTGTCCGACGACAAGGCAAGCAATGCCGCGCCTCGGGCGACGGGCGTCCCCTCGGTCAACGTCACGCGGAAGGCAACGATGCCCGATACCGTGGCCACGGCCACCGCTTCGTCGCCTCGTGCGGCGGTAATTTGTCCGCTGGTGCGGATCACTTGGCGGAACGGCACCGCCTCGACCACGCTCACCTTCACGCCTGCCGCCTCGGCCTTGGCGGCAGGGAATACGATCTCGTCAGCGTGAGCGTGTCCCTCTCCTTCGTCGTGAGAAGCCGGAGTTTGATCTCCTTTGCAGGCACCTAAGCCCAACAGAGCCAAGGCACCTATATATAATAGGTCTCTTTTCATTTGGTAATTGATAAGTAGTGATAAGTGATTAGCCCATGAGATAAGGTGGGGATTGGTGATCAGTGATTGGGCTACAACAATCACTATTCACCGCTTTGGGCAGGGAGGGGCGCGAAGGGGGAGACAGCGGAAAAGTTCCGCCGTGTGCATGGATTCCCGATACGTAACGTCGGGATGGGCACGTCGTTTGTGGGGTGAGAGCAAACGCAGCCGCATGGCATCGCCAACGAATAAGGCGAACAGCAACAGGCATACCGGACCGGTGTCCGCATGGGTGGAGGGGGTGATGGTGAGAAAGGCGGTCTGGCAAATACTCGTGCAGCAAGTGTCGTTCTCCGGATGGTGATGCGTGGGACACGATTGCTCCGCGGGAGTGGTGTCGTGCCTCATGCAGATCAGCCCTTCGTGATGGTGATGGGGGACGACGGCCGCCATCAACACCACGATGTTGATGAAAAAGAGCAGAATCGCTATATGCCGCCGTTTCCTTAGCATGTCTTCGTATTAACGGTTAATTGCCCCTGCGTCACCTAAATGTCAGCAAGTGTCAGCAAGTTGCGGGCAAAGATAGCCATTCGCCCATTAATGGCCAAAGCGACGCGACGTTTTCTTTTCACGGACGGGGCAATCGCGAAAAACTTCTGCGCCGCTTGGCGTAGAATTGCCAGAGGAGGCTGATTTTCGCTCGTTCGGGAATGGGATTGGTGATGGTTTTGCTGAGGTTGAGTTCGCGGGTGGCGGTGAGCGATGGACGCATCCTGTGGTAAGCTCGCCGGGCGCGCAGCACGCTGAGGGCGTTGCGGGCGTCGCCCTTCAGGAGGAAGACAGCGGCGGCGACGTAGTCCAACAGGCAACGGATGCGCATCACGCGGCGCAGCTCGTCGGCGGGAAGATTCTTGTAGAGCATGAGGAGATTGTTGCGGAAATTAAGGAAGGTCTTCCGCGGATTTTCCTTACGGAGCGTGGCGCCGCCAACGTGGTAGACCACGCTTTGGGGGACGCAGACGATGCCCCGCCCACGCGCGCGAAGCCTCCAGCAAAGGTCTATTTCCTCGTTATGGGCGAAGAAGCTGCCATCCAGTCCACCGGAATCGAGGTAATCGGCACGGCGTATGAGGAGGGCGGCACCAGTAGCCCAGAAAAGGGAGGCAACGGTGTCGTACTGCCCGTCGTCAGGCTCCACCGCATCGAAAAGGCGCCCGCGGCAGAAGGGGTAGCCATAGCGGTCGATGAATCCCCCCGCGGCGCCGGCGTACTCGAACATCCCGCGCTGGTGGTAGCTACGTATCTTGGGCTGGCAAGCGGCAGTCTCGGGATGGCTGTCGAGCCATTCCACCAATGGGGTGAGCCAATGGGGGGTGACCTCCACGTCGGAGTTGAGGAGGACGACGTACTCGGCCTCGACCTGACGCAAGGCTTGGTTGTAACCTTCGGCAAAGCCGTAATTGCGGTCCAGCGCGATGCGCTTCACTGCCGGAAACTCGGCGGTAAGTATCGACAGGGAATCGTCGGTGGATCCATTGTCGGCCACGCAGACCTCTATTCCCTCTTCGGCCGGGGAATGGGCGAGAACGGAGGGAAGGAAACGGCGAAGCATGTCGCGCCCATTCCAGTTGAGTATGATCACGGCTGTTTTCATGCGTCGTTCGCTTGGGGGATGTGGGGATGTCGCTCCTCGCTCTCCCGCGGGGCTTTCCATCGCTTGTGCGACCATAGCCAGTAGGCTGGCTCGCGACAGATGGTGGCTTCGAGGTGACGGGCGAACATCTCGGTAATCTCGCCATCGCCCGTCGCCTTGGGGCACTCGGTCATCAGGCGGAAGGTGACCTCGCAGTAGCCGCGGCGGGGTTTCGACAGCTCGCAGTAGAATACGGGATAGTCCATCAGCTTGGCGATACGCTCGGCACCGGTGAGGAAAGCGGTATCCTGGTGGAGAAAGGTGGTCCAGTATTTTTCGTCGGCTCCGGGCCACTGGTCGGTGATGAGTCCTACAACCATCTTCTTGCCCGAGCGTTTGAGTTTGACCAGCTCGCGGGCGGTGGAGTGCTTGGGTACGTTCATCCCTCCGAAACGGGAGCGGATGCGGCGAAACAGGGCATCGAGATACTTATCCTTGAGCGGCTTGTACACCTGTACGGGCACATCGCCAGGATTCATGATGCCGCCCATGCCGATGATCCACTCGTAATTGGCGTAATGGGGTATCATGAGGACGATGCCTCCATGCTTATCAATCATCCGCAGGAATTGTTCGGTGTGGTGGTAGGTCATGCGACGGCACATCTCCACTTGCGAAAGGTGCATCGTCTTCAGATCCTCCAGCAGGCAGTCGGCCAGGAAATGGTAGAACTGGCGTTCGATCTGCCGGCGCCGCTTCGTGGCCATCTCAGGGAAAGAGCGTTCGAGATTCCGCCTCACCACACGTAGACGGTAACGCATGAGGCGGTACATGATGAGGTAGCTAAGGTCGCCCAGCAGGTGCAACACGCCGAAAGGAAGCTTCGCGAGGAGCCACATAGCACTGTACACCAATCCGTAGATGATTCTGGACTTCATCGCGCCGTATGCCTTTAGTGTTGGGACAAGACGCCTCGAAGCGCCGTTCGATCCTCGTTGAATCCGCCCAGGCGGACGCGTACCAAGTGATTGTCGAGCCTGTTGTCGGCATCCAGTTCCACGCGGATGTAGTTGGAGGTGAAGCCATGTAGCGGGGCGCCGGGCTTAGCTTTTTCGAGCAGCGTCGTCATGGTCTCTCCTTGATGGCGGGCGTAGAAAGCCTCGGTTTTCGCGTCGGAGAGGGCCAGCAGGCGTTGGCTCCGCCGATGCTTCTCTTCGGGCGACACGGCATGGTCGATGCGCAACGCTTGCGTGCCAGGGCGCTCGGAGTAACTGAACACGTGGAGTTGCGTGACGTCGAGGCGCTCGACGAAACGGTAGGCTCGCTCGAAGTATTCTTCTGTCTCGCCTCGTGTGCCCACGATGACGTCCACGCCGATGAAGGCATCGGGCATCAGCGTGCGGATCTTCGCGACTTTCGAGGCGAAGAGGGCGGTGTCGTAGCGTCGACGCATGAGTCGCAGCACCTCGTCGCAGCCCGACTGCAGGGGAATGTGGAAGTGGGGCATGAAGCGATGGGAGCGGGCGACGAACTCGATGATGTCGTCGGTGAGCAGGTTAGGCTCAATCGAGGAGATGCGGTAGCGCTGGATGCCGTCGACCTGGTCGAGCGCCTGGATAAGCTGCAGGAAGGTCTCACCCGTGGTACGTCCGAAGTCGCCGATATTGACGCCCGTAAGGACAATCTCCTTGCCTCCCTCGGCGGCGGCCTGTCGGGCTTGCTCCACCAATGAGGCGATGGATCCGTTGCGGCTGCGCCCGCGGGCCATGGGGATGGTACAGTAAGAGCAGTAGTAGTCGCAACCGTCCTGCACCTTGAGGAAGAAGCGGGTCCGGTCGCCTCTTGAGCAAGAGGGTACGAAAGCGCGTATATTCTTGGTGGCGGTGGTGACCGCCTCGACATTGTCAGGCTCGCGCTTGCGCAGGTCACCCAAGTAACTGAGCAGTTCGCCTTTCTGGTCGGCCCCGAGCACTACGTCCACACCCTCTATGCGTGCCACGTCGCCAGGCTTCAGCTGGGCGTAGCAGCCGGTCACCACCACGAAGGCGCCGGGGTGGCGTCGCACGAGGCGGTGTATGGCTTGTCGGCACTTCTTGTCGGCCACCTCGGTCACCGAGCAGGTATTGACCACGCAGATATCGGCCCGCTCTCCCTTCCGTGCGGTGCGTATACCCGCCTCCCGCAGGGTTCGCCCGATGGACGAAGTCTCCGAGAAGTTCAGCTTGCAACCCAATGTGTAGTAGACGGCTGTCTTATCCTGGAAGATGGTAGTATCTATCATATTGAAAAAACGGTGATCACGCTTGTTGGCCGCGAAGGTACGCATTATCTGCCAAATGAACAATTTATGCGGCTTACCGTTTATAGAGGTGACCGTGCGAAGTGAGACGCCCGCTATTTATCAAAAAGAGATAAAAAAAGTTAGGCTTTTAGGATACAACCTATTTGAAAAGTCCATAACTTCGCGGCGTTTTAATAAAGCATTTGATTGTATCACGTTTAAAAAGCAAAAGAAGAATGAAAAAATTAGTATTGATGGCCGCTGCTATCGTGGCCGTATCGTTCGCTTCTTGCGGTGGTAACCAAGCCGCTAAGGAAAAAGCTCAGCAGGATTCTATCCGTCTGGCCGATTCTATCGCCGCCGTTAAGCAAGCCGCCGAGGACGCCGCCGCCGCTGCCACTGCCGCTGTTGACAGCGCAGCCCAGACGGTTGACTCTGTAGCAACCGCCCAGTAAGCGAATGGAGCTGGAAGACAGCTCGGGAAAAAACGAAAAGAAAAAGTCTGCTCATGCTCATCGCATGGCAGACTTTTTTTTATGCCGTCACTCGGCGCCGACAGGCCTTCACTTGGCGTACGACGCTTTCACGAAAGGCGCGTCGAGCAAGTAGTCGAGGCTCTCCTTCACGCTCTCGAGCACAGGCTTGCTGTAGTGCTCAATCTCCGCCACGATATGACGCGTACCCGCACGGTCGGCATCGCGGAAGATGGCGTCGAAGCCCACCATGCCGCTCTGTCCAATCTCGCGGTTGTCCTTGATGTGGAGCATCTTGAAACGGCCGGGATACTTGTCGAAGTAGTCCACGGGGCTTGCCGCCCCGCGCACGACCCAATACACATCCATCTGGAAGAAGACGTAGGCGGGATTGGTGTGCTCCAACATATAGTCGTACATCACCTGCCCCTCTACTTTCTGGAACTCATGGTTGTGGTTGTGGTAACCGAAGAGGATCCCTTGCTCCTTGCAACGCCGCCCGATCTCGTCGTAGTAGGCGCAGTAAGTGGCCAAGTCCTTGAGCGTCTTGGGGACGTTCATCCAAGGCATGACGAGGTAGCGCATGCCCGCCGCCTTGTGGTCGGCGATACACTTGTCCCACCATTGGAGCGACTTGGAATAATCGCCCGTAGCCAGCTCCTCCTCGGAGAGGGTGCGGCTACAGTGCGACGAGAGCACGGTCATGCCGACAGATTCCACGTCGGCCTTGAACTGCTTGGGCGTACGTCCGTAGAATTTGCCGTCCTGGTAGTTGGCAGCTTCCACGCTGGTATAGCCCATCTCAGCCAAATCCTTCAGGATGGCGATGTAGGCGGGGTCGCACTTCCCGTTGGAGTTGTCGACCTTACTCAGGAGGTCGCGCACGGAGTAAAGCTGCACGGCGACCTCCTTTTTTGTTTTCTCTTCGTTCTTGGCTGTCATGGTAGTAGGTATGACCGACGCGAAGAGCGCGAACGCGCATAGGTACACGTACGTTTTCATGGCCGTCAATCCAGAATTTTCACCCGGATGTTGCGGAACCACACGTCGTTGCCATGGTCTTGCAAGCCGATGAAGCCCTCGTGGTTGTCACCGCCGCAGTTGTTGAGCAGCTGGAAGGCCAGGGGCCACTTCTCCTCGCTGAACTTGCTGGCTTGGAGCATATCCGTCCATTGCTTGGTCCAGAGGTGGTACTCCACGACGTTCTCGTCATTCTGTCCGTGCACCACGGTGCCTTGGTAGATCATGATCTTGGCCTTGTTCCATTCGCCGAAAGGCTTGGCGTTCTGCGGCTTGGCGGGAATCATGTCATACAGGGATGCCGACATGCGGTTGCCGTCCTTGCCAAGTTTGGCGTCGGGATGGTTTTCATTGTCGAGCACCTGATACTCGGGTGCGGAGATGTAGATCGGCTCCCATACCTCTTTGCCGTCCTTGTCGGTGGAGGTAATCTCTTGCGCGAGGTAGAGTATGCCCGAGTTACCGCCCTTGGAAATCTTCCACTCCAGCTCCAGCTCGAAGTTCTTGAACTTATGGGCGAAGATGAGGTCGCCTCCGTCGCTATTCTGCGCCTCACCGGCGCCCGAACCGTTAAACTTGATGCAGCCGTCCTCGATGACCCACTTCGAGGGCACCTTGTCCTTGCCGTATCCGCGCCATCCGTCGAACGTCTTTCCGTCGAAGATGGTGATGTACCCATCCTTGTCGATGGGAAGTTTCAGGCTGTCTGCCTCGACACCCTTGGGGGCTTTGGCGTAGGCCAGTGCCGTGACGCTACTCTCGGCCGTTTCGGCCTGGGCGCCTTGTTTCTTCTGTCCACCGCACGACGCGAGCATCCCGGCGGCAAGGCAACACACTACGGTGTAAAATCCATGTTTCATCATTCTTAGTTTATTATATAGTTAGACATGCTTTCGCTTGTTCCCTGCCTGCCTTATCTCGGCATGTCGGGCAAGTTCCATCCCTCGCGGTAGTTGTGCTTCACCAGCTCGGCGGCAAACTGCTGCGCGTTGACGGGGTCGGTCCACGTCTTGTCGAACGTGGGGTGTCCGTTGTGGATCTTGAATCCATCCTTGATGCAGGTGCGGATGGTCTCCGTATCGCCGATGTTGGTAAAGCGCATGTTGGCGCCGTCCCATTCCAACGTTTTGTTCAGAGCCTTCAGGCGGATGGCGAGTACGCCCATCACGACCATCTCATTCATCGGTCCGGCTTCGGAGAAGTCCGACTTGGTGGGCACACGGCTGGAGCGGCTCTCCTTGCAGGCGCGCACCCAGTCCATCTCATGTCCGCCGCCCATGGCGTTGGGCACGCGGCGACATACCTTCGGCGCGTTGGGCACGCGACCCGAGAGCAGGAAGGGTTTCTGTCCGTAGCATCCGCAGACGAGCGTGTCCTTGGTACCGTGGAAGATGGTGAGTCCGCCGCCGGGACCCATGAGTTGCTGGCCTTCGGGGAATCCTTTCGGGCGTTCGGGCATCAGGCCTCCATCGTACCAATGCACCTCTACCTCGGGCATGGCTACCTTCGCCATGTTCTCGCGGGCGGGGAATATCAGCTTGACGTGCTGCGCCTGCGGAGCGCAAGCGTTGAGCAGAAGCGTCGACGAGCCTTCCACCTTAGTGGGGTAGCCGAGCTTGAGCGCGCGGAAAGGCTGGTGGAGGATGTGGCAAGCCATGTCGCCAAGGGCACCCGTGCCGTAGTCCCACCATCCGCGCCAGTTCCACGGATGGTAGATGGCGTTGTAGGGATTCAGCTTGGCGGGGCCGGTGAAGAGGTCCCAGTTCAGCGTGCTGGGTATCTTGTCGGCTTTCTCGGGAGAGTTGAGACCTTGCGGCCAGATGGGACGGTCAGTGGCGCACTCTACCTTGGTGACGTCGCCAATCTCTCCGTTCCATATCCATTCGCAAACCAAGTCGGTGCCCTCGTCGGACGCTCCCTGGTTGCCCATCTGCGTGGCCACGCCGGTGGAGGCGGCCAGCCTGGTGAGCAGGCGGGATTCGTAGACGGAGTGGGTGAGCGGCTTCTGGCAGAAGACGTGCTTGCCCAGCGTCATGGCGTCGGCGGTGATGATGGCATGGGTGTGGTCGGCGGTGGCGATGATAACGGCGTCGATCGACTTGCCCATCTCGTCGTACATCATGCGGTAGTCCCAATACTTCTTGGCCTTGGGAAATTCGTCGAACACGCCCTTGGCATACTTCCAGTCCACGTCGCAAAGGGCGACAATGTTCTCGGTACCCTTCACGTTGTTGATGTTGGAGTGTCCCATACCACCGATTCCTACGGCGGCGATGTTCAGTTTGTCACTGGGCGCCACGTGCCCGTGGCTCTTCCCCAAGATGGTGCTTGGGGCGATGGTCAGGCCAGCCAGCGCGGCGGCCCCGGTCTTTAGAAAATCTCGTCTTGAAATGTCTGACATAATTTTCGGTATTAAGGATGAATGATATGTGGTTCGATTTTGTTGTGATGCAACAGGCCGTAGCCGTTCTGCATGGTCCGCCGGCGCTCGCGTATTTGCTCGAGAGTGTCGAGGTTGCCAATGGCGGGCAGGTCGTGCGTAAGCGAATTGTCGAAGAAATCCCAGGCGTATTGTGAGGCGATGGCCGAATCGCGGAAGGTGGGAAGCTGTGGGTGGCGCCTTCCGGTCTCGACGGAGTGGGCGAAGAGGCGGCAGAGGGTGTCGATGTTCTTGCCACCGAACGGCTTCTCGACGTTCAGCGTCTGGCTGACACCGTGCAGGTCGACGACGGCGGTCTTGAAGTCGTGCGTCATGCGTACGATGCCTTTCGTACCTATTATATCTATGTAGGAGTTGTGCGTCTGTGTCTTGGAGAGCTGTCCATAGACGAAGCCTTGGGTAATGTCGAAGACGACTCCGTTCTGGAACGTGCCGTGGCACTGCACCCACCAGGGGTCCTTATAATTCCACATACGCATGCCTTGCGCGTGCCATGTCTTGTACTCGCTCTCGGCATACCAGCGCGCGATGTCGACGTAATGCATCCCGCAGTCGTGAAAGGCGGGGCCTTCGGCTTCGTGTCCCTCCCCGGGGACAAGTCCGGGCGTCATGTGGCAAACGCGGAGGATAGCCAGCTCACCGATCTCGCCCTGGCGGATATACGTTTTGATTTGGTTGTGGTACCAAGAGTTACGCAGGTAGAGATTGACGGTAGAGATGCGGTCGGAGCGCTCCGCCAGCTCCACGGCTCGCCATTCGCGCTCCATGGTATCGGCGATGGGTTTCTCGGCGATGATATGCTTTCCAGAGCGAATGGCTCTCTCGATGTGCTCCAGACGGAAATTGGCCAAGGAGAAGAGACCGACCACCTGTACGCTCTCGTCCTCGAATATAGGCCGGTTGTTGTCCACCACACGTGATTCGGGCGACATCTGCCGTGCCAAGAGCCGCGCCTCGGGATCGACATCACAGATGTAAGCGATGTCCCACTGCCCGCTTTTACGCATCGCTTCCCAGTAGAATTTACCCATTCTGCCGAAACCGATGATCGCTACCTTTATTTTAGTTTGTACAAAGGGATGCGTTTTCATTAAAATACCACCTTTCTATTAGAATTAAACTTGAAGCACAAAGCTAAGCAAATAAATGAGGCGTTTGTAAACTTGGATTGGTTTATGTAGATGCTCAAAATGATTTATAGATTAGTAAACAGATACTTAGTCGCTCTTACTCCCTCCAAAAATGTAGATGGTTTGGAGAGCGCTCGAGCTGATTTTCATCACTTCATCTTCGAAAAGATCTCTGTCGCCAATGGCCTTGTTACGAATCTTTGTACGATAATTGTACACCGTACTTGTGGAGCAACGGAGGAAATTGGCGATCTTCGAGCTGTCGTTGATGCCCAGCCTGAGCAGGGCATAGATACGCAGTTCCTTGTTCAGCAAAGCGTCGGGACGTGGCATAATTCGCTCGTCCTCCCTCAGCAAAGCGTTGAAGTCGGCCACGAACGTGGGGTATAAGTCAATGAAGACCTTGTCGAAGCGATCGTATAGCGTATGTAGCTCTTCGTCGATGAGGGCAGGTGACTTCAATTTCTTGATCAGTTCGTCGTAGTATTTGTTGATGGCCGTCTTGTAGAGCATGTTTTGGAACTTCTCCATCTTATGGATATAACTGAAGCAGATATCGAAAAACTCGGCGATGTAGTGCTCCTTCACGTTATTGGTCTCGTTGAGTTGCCTATTGGTTTCGTTAAGCCGACTGTTGGCGGCATTGAGTTGGCTATTGGCGAGGTTCAGTCGCTCGTTGAGCTGGCGCAGCTCCTCGTTGCTTTGCGCCAGCGCCCGCTTTATCCGTACGTTTTTCTTCATCTGTATATAGACGAAGACGACCAACAGCACCAAAAGTACGGAAGTGGTGCTGATGGCGACAAGGGAAATCTTGAGATTGGCGCGCGAGCGTTGCTGAGCCTCTTGGTAGGCGGAGTTGATGATGGAGTAGAAACGGTAGTTCTCCATGGCCCGGAAGTGTATGCCCGAGGAGACGACGTCGTCGATGACCGACTGCGTGAATTCGAAAGCGTCGGCCAGGTTGCCGTCCTCGTACTCCATCAAGGCAAGTTGCTGAAGGGAGGCCGTCTCGCGGGTAGCGTTGCGGATGTCGGCGATGGCCGAGCGCATCAGGAACTTCTTGGCTTCCTCCCGTTGGCCCAGATTTCGGCACAACATGGCATACGAGTGGGTGATCATGGCGTAATTGGGTGTTCCAACTTCTTCGGTCTCCAGCAAGTCCTGGAGGAGTTCTTGGGCTTTTTGGGGGGCACTGTTGGTGTAGTAGTAAGAGCGTGAGAGCTTGTACCTGAAAGATTGGCGGTCCATGCGGCAGAGCATGGAATCTTCGTAGGCCACTCTTTGCGGTTCGTAGTTATTGTCCGACAAGGATATGGCGTAGTATTCCCAGAAGCTGGAGTATGCACGGTAGTATTCGACCAACAGATCGGGTGGTAGTTCTTTGGGCGAGAGCGTCTTCAATATCGTCTCGGCGTCGCGGTAGCGGCTGCACATGGAGTAGAGCATGCTGAGTTGCAGCGAGGATTCGCACCGGCGGTAGTCGTCGCCCAGCTGGCGGGCTATCCAGAGATTCTTGCTGGCGTAGTGGATGGCCGAGTCGACCTCGAACTTGCGGTATTCATCGCAAAGGCGGGAGTTGATCTTGTATTCTTGGGCGAAGGTGAGATCAGCCCCCAGCAGATGTCTTATCCGTGCTATACGTTCTTCCTTCTGTGCGGCGAAGGAGGCTTTTTGATCGATGGTCTGGTGCAGCGAGTCTGTCAGTCTCCGCAATTCGTCGGACGCACGAAGGGGTGTGCCGACGCCCGTCAGGAGGAAGAGCGCCAGCGTCCAGGCCACAAAATTCACGCCATTGGCAAAAAGGTTATGAGGCTTCATTATATCGTATCCTGGTTGATTTGGGCAAAGATAAAAATAAAAAGCGGTTCGTTCAAACAGAACGAACCGCTTTTTCCTGACTTCGCCAATGCGCCACCTTTTTTTTTCTCACCCTTCGAAGAAGCGTCATGCGAGGGGACCTATCTCGGAGACGCGAAAGCTTCACGCAAATCCGCATGAGACGAGAAGCCCGGGCTTTTTTCTCCATTCCCGAAATCTGATTACAAAAGCCCGGGCTTTTTTCTCCATTCCCGAAATCTGATTACAAAAGCTCGGGCTTTTTTCTCCATTCCCGAAACTTGATTACAAAGGCCCGGGCTTCTCGCTCCTCGCGAATCCGCGATTGGAATTTGTCGGGTTTGCGAAACCTCCATGCGGCGCGTGAGATCTCTGCGGATCAGCAAAGATTCGTCCACGACGACATGGATAGTGTCAGAACTCTCCTTCTTTCTGCATTGGCACAAAGTGACGACTTTATCAGCTGGCGCTTGCCCGAAGGAGATAAGCCGTACAAAAAAAATAGGTATAGGATTCAGATCGCATCGCGTGCGATCCAATGCCTATACCTATTTATAGATTGAGCAATGCCGGATTACTATTCCTCAACCTTCATCTTGTCGATGCGGGCCTGGTGACGCCCTCCGTCGAAGTCGGCACCGAAAAACTCGGTGAGAATCTTTCCCGCCTCGTCGAGGCTGACGAAGCGCCCGGGGAGAACGAGGATGTTGGCATCGTTGTGCTGGCGGACCAAGCGGGCTATCTCGGGTGCCCAGCAAAGGCCGGCCCGGATGCCCTGGTGCTTGTTGAGCGTCATGCCGATGCCGTTGCCCGTGCCGCAGATGGCGATGCCGGGGTAGCACTCGCCCGCCTCCACCGCCAGGGCGAGTGGATGGGCGAAGTCCGGATAGTCCACGCTGGCGGTGGAATGGGTGCCGAAGTCCTTATAGGGGTATCCCTTGGCCTCGAGCCAGGTGATGACGAACTCTTTCAGCTCGTAGCCGGCGTGGTCGCACGCTATTCCTACGGTTCCTGTCTTCATGGCTTAAAACATCGCTTTCACTTGTTTGTACACGTTCTCGGGGGTGAAGCCCAGTTTCTCGTCGAGCACCGTATAGGGAGCCGAGAATCCGAACGACTCCAAGCCCCATACCTTACCGCTCGTACCCACCAGTCCCTCGAGGGTGACGGGCAGCCCGGCGGTGAGGCCAAAGACCTTGGCTCCGGCGGGGATGACGCTCTGCTGATACTCTTTCGAGCGGTTGCGGAACAGCCCCTCGGAGGGCGCCGAGACGACGCGTACCTTCAGGCCGTCCTCGCGGAGCAGCGCGGCGCCGGCCACGAGGGTCGACACTTCGGAGCCGGAGGCAACGAGCACCACGTCGGGGTCAGCGTCGGAACCTGCCACGACGTAGGCACCCTTGGCCACCTGCGCGTAGTCGTTTCCGGCGGGCAGCTCGGCGATGTTCTGGCGCGAGAAGATGAGTCCGGTAGGCGTGGAGGTATTCTCCATCGCCAGTTCCCAGGCCGCGGTGGTCTCCTCGGCATCGGCGGGACGGAGCACCAGCATGGAGTTCTTCCCGCTGTGGTTCTTGAGTTTCTCCATCAGGCGGATTTGCGCCTCTTGCTCCACGGGTTCGTGGGTCGGGCCATCCTCGCCCACACGGAAAGCGTCGTGCGTCCAGATGAACTTCACGGGCACCTCCATAAGGGCGGCCATGCGCACGGCGGGCTTCATGTAGTCGGAGAAGACGAAGAAGGTGCCGCAAGCGGCGATAACGCCTCCGTGCAGCGACATGCCGATGCAGATGCAGGCCATCGTCAGCTCGGACACGCCGGCCTGGAAGAAGGCTCCGCTGAAGTCGCCGCGCTTGAAGGCGTGCGTCTTCTTGAGGAATCCGTCGGTCTTGTCGGAGTTGGAGAGGTCGGCCGACGCCACGATCATGTTCTCTACCTGCGTAGCCAGCGCGGCGAGCACGGTGGCCGACGCGTTGCGTGTGGCGCTGCCGGGCTTCTGCTCGATGCCTTTCCAGTCTACCACGGGACGCTTGTTGGAGAAGAAGCACTCCATCTTGGCCGCCAGGGCGGGGTTGGCTTTCGTCCAGGCCGACTTCGCGGCGTAGCGCTCGGCGGCGATAGCTTTCAGCTCCTCGGCGCGGCGCGCGTAGAGCTGGCTCACTTCGGGGAAGACGGCGAACGGCTCGTCGGGGTTGCCGCCGAGGTGCTTGATGGTGTTGGCGTAGGCATCGCCTCCCAGCGGGGCACCGTGGGTGGCGGAGCTGTTCTCGTAGCTGGTGCCGTCAGCCTTGAGGGCGCCCTTGCCCATCACGGTCTTCCCGATGATGAGGGTGGGTCGCTCTTCCTCGCCTTGCGCCTCGCGGAGCGCGGCGCGTATCTGCTCCACGTCGTTGCCGTTGATGTGTATCACCTTCCATCCCCAAGCCTCGTATTTCCGGCCGGTGTCCTCCACCGTGACGTCGCGCGTCTCGGTGGAGAGCTGTATGTCGTTGGAGTCGTAGAACATGATGAGGTTGTCGAGTCCCAGCGCGCCCGCCACGCGTCCGGCGCCTTGCGAAATCTCTTCCTGTATGCCTCCGTCGGAGATGTAGGCGTAGATGGTCTGGTTCATCATCTCGCCGAAGCGTGCCTTGAGGAACTTGGCGGCGATGGCCGCGCCCACGGCGAAGGTGTGTCCCTGTCCCAGCGGTCCGGAAGTGTTCTCGATGCCGCGCGACACGTTCACCTCGGGATGTCCCGGCGTGGGGCTACCCCATTGGCGGAACTCTTTCAGCTCGTCGATGGAGAACTTACCGGTGAGGGCGAGTGTGGAATAGAGCATGGGCGACATGTGCCCGGGGTCGAGGAAGAAGCGGTCGCGCCCTTCCCAGCAAGGATTCTCGGGGTCGTACACCAGGAATTCGGAGAAGAGCACGTTGATGAAGTCGGCTCCGCCCATGGCGCCTCCCGGGTGACCGGAATTGGCCTTTTCGACCATTGAAGCGGCGAGTATGCGGATGTTGTCTGCCGCGCGATTCATGAGTTTGATATCGTTCATTGTTTCTATATAAGTTAAATTGACTTTCTGTTCTGAGTGCGGACAAAGATACGGAGTTCACCACAGATTACACAGATTTCCACAGATTATTTGTTTTAGAAGGGGCATTCCTACCCCTGCTGAAGCAATCTGCGCGAATCGGTGTAACCTGTGGTGAATAGAAAACGCCGCACTGGCCTATCGCACTACTAAAGTAACGATGGACTTGGCCGGAAGTTTCACCTTTAACACGCCTTTATTGATTTTTGTCTCTTTGAAAGGCACGGGCTTCACCACGTCGGGACGCTCGAAGGTGTTGTGGTCCTCGAGGTTCTTGGCGGTGAGCATCTCGCCGGAGGCGGTGGTAGCCTTCAGGTCGGCGCCGAGGTTGATGGTGATCTCCTGGGCGTTCTCGGCGTCGATGTTGGAGAGCGAGATGTGCACGATGCCCTCCTTGCTCTTCGACGCGGTGGCGCTCACCATGGGCACTACGCGTCCGTCGCGTACCTCCCGCTTCTCACACTGGAGGTCGATGGGGAGATAAGTGGCGTCCTGGTGCACCTTGTACATGCGGAACACGTGGTAGGTGGGGGTGAGCACCATGCCTCCCTTGTCGTTGGTGAGGATCATGGATTGCAGCACGTTGACGATCTGGGCGATGTTGGCCATCTTCAGACGGTCGGTGTGGCGGTTGAACACGTCGAGGCTAAGCGATGCCACGAAGGCGTCGCGGAGCGTGTTCTGCTGGTAGAGGTGTCCGCGCACGGTACCCGGCTCCTCGTCCCACCACGTTCCCCACTCGTCGAGCATGAGGGCGATGCGCTTATCCTTGTCGTACTTGTCCATGATGGCGCAATGCTTCTTGATGACATCCTCTATCTCGAGGCACTTGCCCATGGTCCAGTAGTAATCGTCGGTGCTGAACTTGGTGGCCGCGCCCTTGCTGCCCGACCATCCGGTGACGGTGTAGTAGTGGAGCGAGAGGCCGTCCATGCGGTGTCCCACGCGGTCCATCAGCACTTCCGTCCAGTTATAGTCGTAGTCGCTGGCTCCGCTGGCGATCTTGAAGAGGCGGTTGCCGTCGTAGTTGCGGGCGTAGGTGGCGTAGCGCCGGTACAGGTCGGCGTAGTACTCGGGACGCATGCTTCCGCCGCATCCCCAGCTCTCGTTACCCACGCCGAGGTACTTCACGTTCCAAGCCTTGTCGCGGCCGTTCTTGCGGCGCAGGTTGGCCAGGGGCGAGTCGCCGTCGGAGGTCATGTATTCCACCCACTTGGCCATCTCCTCCACGGAGCCGCTTCCCACGTTGGCGCTGATGTAGGGTTCGCACTTCAGCAGCTCGCAGAGGTTGAGGAACTCGTGCGTGCCGAAGCTGTTGTCCTCGATGGTTCCTCCCCAGTTGTTGTTCACCATCTTTGGACGTTGGCTCTTCGGGCCGATGCCGTCCATCCAGTGATACTCGTCGGCGAAGCATCCACCCGGCCAGCGCAGCACGGGCACGGCGAGATCCTTGAGGGCGTTGAGCACGTCGGTGCGGTAGCCCTGGGTGTTGGGGATGGCGGAGTTCTCGCCTACCCATAGCCCGCCGTAGATGCAGGTGCCGAGGTGTTCGGCGAACTGTCCGTAGATCTCCTTGGGGATGATGTCCTTACCCTGGTCGGCGTGCAGGGTGATGGTGGCGCTCTTCTGTGCCGATAGGGTGAGCGCGGTGGCCGCGAAGGCGGCGGTGATGAATAATCTTGTTTTCATTGGAATAGTGATCATTTAATGTTATTTTCGGTAAAAGCTCCCAGCTTGAGGTACTCCTGGTAGAGTTCCTTGTACACGCGCACGTTGTCGGGAATGGGTTGGTACTCGCAGGCGAATCCGGAGTTCATGGCTTGCAGCGCGTCCTCCACCTTGGCGTAGACGTCGGCGGCTGTGGCGGCGAACATGGCCGCTCCGAGGGCGCAAGCCTGGTCGGTGCGGCATACCTTGATGGGCATGTCGAGCACGTCGCTCAGGGTCTGCATCACGAAGGGCGACTTCAGGGCGATGCCTCCGATGCCGATCACCGAGTCGATATGCACTCCCTCGCTGAGAAAGCGGTCCACGATGGCTTTGGAGCCGAAGGCGGTGGCTTCCACCAACGCACGGAAGACGCGTGGCGCGGTGGTTCCCAACGTCAGGCCGGTGATGCTGCCTTTCAGCAGTTGGTTGGCGTCGGGCGTGCGCCGGCCGTTCATCCAGTCGGTGGCCACGGGGGCGCCCTGTCCGGCGGGGATCTTCTCCGCCTCGGCGGTGAGGGCGGGGATGATGCGGCCGATGGCCTCCTCGATGAGCTTCTCCTTGGTGGCGTCGTCGATCAGCGACGATTGCCCCACGATGTGGCGCAGCGGGAACTCCAGCAGTTGCTTGAACCAGGCGTAGATGTCGCCGAAGGCCGATTGCCCGGCCTCCAGTCCCACCATGCCGGGGATGACGGAGCCGTCCACCTGTCCGCAGATGCCGCGTATGAGCTTGCCCTCCATCTCCTCGTAGCTGCTCACCATGATGTCGCAGGTGGAGGTGCCGATGATGCGCACCAGCGTGTGCGGGGTGATGCCCGCGCCCACGGCACCCGCATGGCAGTCGAACAGGCCGGCAGCCACCACCACGTCGGTGGTGAGGCCCAGGCGCTCGGCCCACTCGGGGGTGAGATGCCCCACCGATTGGTCGGACGTTTGGGTATCGTCGAACAGTCGGGCACGGAACCCCTTGAGCAGCGGGTCGATACTCACGAGGAACTCCTCGGAGGGCAGACCGCCCCACTCCTTGAGCCACATCGCCTTATGTCCGGCGGCGCAGCGTCCGCGCACGATGTCCTGGCTGCGCCCCACCCCGGTGAGGAGCGCGGGCAGCCAGTCGCAATGCTCCACGATGCTGTACGCCTTGGCGCGCACGGCGGGATCCTCGCGCAGCACGTGCAGCGCCTTCGCCCAGAACCATTCGGAGGAGTAGATGCCGCCTTCGTAGGCGGAGTAGTCGATGTCCCAGGCCTGGCAGGCGCTATTTATCTCGGCGGCCTCGGCCACGGCGGTGTGGTCCTTCCAGAGCACGAACATGGCGTTGGGGTTCTCGGCGAACTCGGGCAGCAAGGCCAGCGGCGTGCCCGCCTCGTCGGTGAAGACGGGCGTGCTGCCGGTGGTGTCGAAAGCCATGCCCACCACCTGCCTGGCGGTGTCGGGCGGGCACTGGGCGAGTACCTCGCGCACGCAGCGTTCCAGCACCTCGACATAGTCCAGCGGATGCTGGCGGTACTGGTTCCGTTCGGGGTCGCAGTACATGCCCGCCTTCCAGCGGGGATAGTAGTGCACGGCGGTGGCCAGCGTGGTGCCGGTGAGGGCGTCGACAACCACGGCACGTGCCGAATCGCTTCCGTAATCAAGTCCAATCACGTATTTCATGGCGATGTCCTTTCTTTTGTTTATCGTCGCTTGTCGCGCTTAGCAGAGCGACTTGTTCAACATGTAGTAGATCTCGTTCAGCCGCAGCTCTTTTTTGAAGCTGCTGATGGTGGTATCCTTGCCGATGTGCAGCATCTCGATGCCGGCTATCTCGGCGTAGTCTTCCCAGTACTCGGCGGTGAGGTCGTAGGAGAAGCAGGAGTGGTGCGTGCCGCCCGCCAGTATCCAGGCGCCGGCGCCCACTTCGAAGTTGGGTTGCGGTATCCAGAGCGCGGAGGCCACGGGCAGCTTGGGCAGCGGCTTCGGCTTGATGCACTCCACGTCGTTGACGATGAGGCGGAAGCGGTTGCCGAGGTCGATCACCGTGGCGGCGCATCCCTTGCCTACCTTGGAGGTGAAGACGAGGCGCGCCGTCTGGCTCTTGCGTATGCCTATGCCGAGGAAGTGCACCTCCAGCCGCGGCTTGTTGGCGGCGATGAGGGGGCAGATCTCGAGCATGTGCGCCTGCAGGATGGCGCTGCGGTCGCCGTCGAAGTTGAGGGTGTAGTCCTCGAGGAAGGAGCATCCGCCCGTCATGCCCTGGTTCATCACCCAGACGCTGCGGCAGAGTGCGGCCGACTTCCAGTCGCCCTCGGCGCCGAAGCCGTAGCCCTCGACCATGAGGCGTTGCGTGGCCAGGCCGGGAATCTGGTCGAACTCGCCCAGGTCGTCGAAGTTGGTGGTGAAGCCCTTGGCGCCTTTGTCCTTCAGCACGGCGCGGAGCGTCAGTTCGGCCTTGGCGGAGTTCCATACCTTGAGGTATGCCTCTGTCGATTTGTCCTCGAGCGCGGCGTCATGGTCGTACTCGCGGAAATAGGTGGCGGTCAGCTCGTCCACGTCGGTGTCCTTCACTTGCTTGAAGTACTCCATCACCTCGCTCACGGGGCAGTAGTCGACGTGGTAGCCCATGCGTTGCTCGGCTTCCACCTTGTCGCCGTCGGTCACGGCCACGTTGTTCATCTGGTCGCCGAAGCGGACGATGAGCATGTCCTGCGAGTCGGCCCAGGCGGCGCATACGCGCATCCATACGGCGATCTTGCGTTGCGCCTCCTCGTCTTGCCAGTAGCCCACCACCACCTTGCGGCGTATGCGCATGCGTGTGCAGATGTGTCCGAACTCACGGTCGCCGTGGGCCGACTGGTTGAGGTTCATGAAGTCCATGTCCATGGTGTCCCACGGAATCTCCTTATTATATTGCGTGTGGAAGTGGAGCAACGGCTTGCGCAGCTGCTGCAGCCCGTGAATCCACATCTTGGCGGGCGAGAAGGTATGCATCCAGGTGATGACACCGATGCACTTCTCGTCGTTGTTGGCGGCCTTGAACAGGCTCTCCACCTCTTTGGAGGAGTTGGCCGTGCCCTTGTACACCACCTTCACCGGGAGCCTTCCCGACAGGTTCAGCCCCTTTACCATCTCGTTACTGTGCGCGTCGACGGCTACTACCGCGTCGCCTCCGTACAGGAGCTGCGCTCCCGTCACGAACCATACTTCATACTGATCAAATGCGTTCATTGTCCTACTATTATTTTTTAATTCTTAATTCTCAATTTTTAATTCTACTGTCCATAATAAGCCCCCGGCCCATGCTTGCGGTTGAAGTGCTTCTCCACCAGCAGCGGGTTCATGGTGAGGTTGGGGTTGGCGGCGAAGGCGATGCTCGCCATCTTGGCCACCTGCTCCAGCACCACGGCGTTGTGCACGGCCTCGTGGGCATCCTTTCCCCAGGCGAAGGGGCCGTGGTTCTTCACCAGCACGCCGGGGGTGTGCGTGGGGTTCAGTCCGTCGAACCGCTTCACGATGACGCGTCCCGTCTCCAGCTCGTAGGCGCCGCCCATCACCTCGTCCTCGGTCATGTCGGCGGTGCAGGGGATGTCGTCGTGGAAATAGTCGGCGTGCGTGGTGCCAATGTTAGGGATGTCTCGTCCCGCCTGCGCCCAGGCGGTGGCGTAGGTGGAGTGGGTATGCACCACGCCGCCGATGTCGGCGAAGGCGCGATAGAGCACCACGTGCGTGGCGGTGTCCGATGAGGGCTTGAGGCGTCCCTCCACCACACGTCCGTCGAGGTCGACCACGACCATGTCGTCCGCCTTCATGTCGTCGTAGCCCACGCCGCTGGGTTTTATTACCACCAGTCCGGTGGCACGGTCGATGGCCGACACGTTGCCCCAGGTGAAGATGACCAATCCGTGCTTCACCAAGTCGAGGTTGGCGCGGAACACTTGTTCTTTGAGTTCTTCTAACATATTCTTTTTCTTTATATCTTAAACTTGGGCGCCTTGCGATACACCCGGTCGTTGAACTTATAGAGCGCGGCGCCCCTTCGGGAGCTTTGGCGGTCTATCTTGTCCGTCTTCTCCACGTAGTCCATCTCGGCCACCCGCTTGCGGAAGTTGCGCTTGTCCATCGGCTCGCCGTAGATGGCCTCGTAGAGGCTTTGCAGCTGGGTGAGGGTGAATAGCTTGGGCAGCAGGTTGAACCCGATGGGTTCGGTGGAGGCTTGGCGCTTCATCAGCTCGCGTGCCCGCGCCACCATCTCCGAGTGGTCGAAGATGAGCGGCGGCAGCTCGCCGATATTCACCCACGAGGCGTTGTGCTCCTGCACCAACCGGCGGTCGGACTCGTTGATGTTGATCAGGGCGTAGTAGGCCACGGAGACTACCCGCTCGCCCGGGTCGCGGTCGACGCTGCCGAAGGCGCCCACCTGTTCCATATACACCTTCTCCAGCCCGGTGAGTTCGCGGAGCACCCGCTTGGCGGCGTCGTCCACGCTCTCGCCCGTCTGCACGAATCCGCCCATGAGCGACCACTCGCCCTTGGCAGGCTCGAAGTCGCGCTTGAGCAACAACAGGCTCAGCTCACCCTCGTTGAAGCCGAAGATGATGCAATCCACGCCGACGTGGAAGGTGGGACTGGAGGAGTAAAAGTTAGTCATACACTTGTTTTAATTAAGAATTAAGAATGAAGAATAGTCGCCATGATTGGCAAATCATTCTCCAAGTCCTCCCCTCCGTGGAGGGGAGGTGGCCGGAGGCCGGAGGGGAGGGAAAGGCAATACACATACCTCCTCTCCTGAATAAACGGATCTGCTGCTTCTTTTTGGCTCCCCTCCGCCCTTCGGGCACCTCCCCTCCGCGGAGGGGAGGACTTGGAGAATGATTTGCCAATCATGGCGACTATTCTTAATTCTTCATTCTTCATTTTACCAGAAGTACCAATAGAATGCCGCCGTGATGCCCAGGATGATCACCGTGTGGATGACGTCCCAATGGTTCCAGCTGGCCCGGGTGGCCGCGCGTTGCTCGGCGGTGGAGGTGCCGAACACGAGGCCTTGTATCTTCTCCGCCGAGGGAGCCGGGGTGAGGAGGCTGACGATGATGGCGATAAGCAGGCACGCCACCAGCATCCATCCGCAGAAGAAAAGCCAGTTGTAGGCGTAGAAGGTGTTGTAGAAAAGGTTGTCCACACCGTTGTCCGACGCCCACTTGGTGACGTCGCTGCCATATCCGGCATTGCCGGCCATTATGCTGTAATAGACCTTCGCCCCCAGTCGGGTCAGTCCGATAATCAGTCCGGAGATGAGCGCCCACATACCTCCTTGCGCGGAGGTACGCTTCCAGGCGATGCCCAGCAGGAAAGCCGCCGCTATACCCGGAGCCAGTACCGACTGCACGTCTTGCAGGTAGGCGTAGAGCACATCGCCCACGCTACGCATGATGGGGATCCAAAGGATGCCGAGCACCACGATGACCACCGTGGCCATCTGTCCGATGCGCACCAACTGCTTCTCGGGCGTCTGGGGCTTGAACCGTTTGTAGAAGTCGATGGTGAAGAGCATGGCCGACGAGTTGAACAGCGACGCCAGCGAACTCATCAACGCCGCCAGGATGCCGCACACCACCAGGCCCTTCACGCCTGCCGGAAGCAGCTTGGCCACCAGCGTGGGGAAAGCGGCGTCGGGGGTGCTGAGCGTGAACACCTCACCGTTCACTACGATGCCCTCCTTGGCCATCGCGAAAGCGATCATGCCGGGGATGAGGAACAGGAACACGGGCAACAGCTTGAGATACGCGCCGAAGATGGTACCCCGGCGGGCCTCGCGCTCATCCTTGCCCGAGAGCACGCGCTGCACGATGTACTGGTCGGTACACCAGTACCAGAAACCAATGATGGCGGAGCCTATCAGCGCGCCCAACCACGGGTATTGCGGGTCGGAGTTGGAACGCATCAGTTCCACCATGGTCGAGCCTTGGGCGCCCTCACTGGCTTGTCCCACAAGTTGATTGCCCACCACCACGGCGTCGCCGCAGATGCGCATCAGCTCATCCCAGCCGCCCAAAGCCTTGAAGCCGAGCACCAGGATGATGAGCGAGCCGAGCAACAGGATGGGGGTTTGCAGCACCGAGGTGTAGAGCACGGATTTCATTCCGCCAAGGACGGTGTAGACGGCCGTGAGCAGCACCAGCCCGATAGCGGCTATCCAGAAGAAGTCGATGCCCCACAGGGTCTCTATGCCGAACACTTGCTGAAACACTAATCCGCCGGCATACACCGTGACGGCTACCTTGGTGAGCACGTAGCTGATGAGGGAGATGGTGGAGAGAATGGTGCGCGACTGCGGGTTGTAGCGCCTTTCGAGGAACTCGGGCATGGTGTACACCATGCTTCGGGTGTAGAAGGGTACGAATACCCAACCCAATATCAGTATCATCCAGCCTTGTATCTCCCAGTGCGCCATGGCCATGCCGCTCGACGCGCCGGCTCCCGCCAGGCCGATGAGGTGCTCCGAACCGATGTTCGAGGCGAAGATGGAGGCGCCGATGGCTATCCACGTAGCGTCGCGCCCTCCCAAGAAATAGTCAGCCGAGTCGTTCTGCTTCTGCCGCACGACCCAGACCACGATACCTATCAGAGCCAACGCGAAGACTCCGATCACAATCCAATCTAATGTTCCCATAGATAATAGTCTATTTAATGTTTATAATAGATAAATATATTAGCCCTTCGTACTTGCCTATCATGGGAATACAAGCCGCCATAACGCGCTCTTATATATTAATGTATATCCGCGTTTCAGCATGTAAATGAGCTTGTTCTCCTGTTTTGGGTGTAAAAGTAACACTTTTGTTTAGTGTACATGCAACACTTATGTATGTTGTACAACATACTATAGTGTTTTTAACTGTTTCCCCCGATGTCTACTGGAACTTTCGCACTTCCGCGGCAATGCTTTCCTTCATCTCTTCCCAGCTCACCGCAAGCAGCATCTCCGGCGAAGCCTGCTGGTCGGCATCGGCGAAATAGGTGAGACTCATGATGGCGCGAAACACCGAATGATCGGGATACTTCTGCCGGTAGAAGTCCATAATCTCCGGGAGCGTGAACCGTCGCAGCAAGAAGTACATATCCACGAAATCTTTCTTCGAGCCGCGTCCTTGTATCGCGTTGACTTTCATCGCGGCAATATCTTTGGGAGAAGCTAAGCGGATGCTATCCTCTACGACCATGTCGTCAATCCATTCGTAGGGGTAATTCACGAAGTCGACCTTGATGTCATTAACCGTATAGATCTTGATATTCGGACTTTCCTTCCTTACGCTCAACGTTCCCAGTTGGCGTAGTCCGTCTTGCAGTTCGTCGTTATCGCACGTGATTTTCCCAAACAGGTCCAAATCGATGGATCTACGATGTCCTAACTGGAGGGCAAGGGCGGTTCCTCCCACCAATCGCTGCCCGGCGAAGAGTGGAGAATCCATGATCCCTCTCAGAAGTACCAGAGTGTGGGGTTCGATCGCAGGAAGTGATAGCATCCGTATTCGGTTTCTTTAGTGTTGGTAATGGCGCAAATGTAGGCTAAGGCGACGGGATCGAGCATACGCATTTGCTTGACTTCCGCGACGATACGATCCAGTCCGTAGTACTCCCTGACGAGTTTCCAGTCGTTCCAGAGACCGTACTCGAGCACACGTTGGATGACATACCTCGCATGTCGATCCATGTCGATTTGCCGGGTATCCACATCCCAGAACAGGTGGGACGAGAATCGAGATACAAGCTCCGTCGCTTCCATCATTCTTCTGTTATCTGAGCTTTTTAGACTTGTTCCGCGGATACGAACCGCGGATACATTGGCAAAAGTAGCGATTTGCCAATACAGTTCGCCCATCTTTTGGGAAAGATTTGCAATTTTTCCGTATCTTCGCCCCCTATATATAATATAGTATACAGATGGAACGAACATTGCGCAGCGCGGAAGCGCTGGAGCGGGCGGTGCTGAAGCTGGGCTTCCTCCCCTTCTTCCGCAGCCCTATCCCTGGCTTCTCCGTCGAGGAGATGACGCCGGAGGAGTATTGGTTCGAAGCCGGGGTCGAGGGTCCGTGGGAATGGAAAGGACCGGTGATTCGCGAGTGGAATTGCACGTACGGGAAATTCTTCCGAGGCAAGGCGGGCTACATCAGCCTCGAGTGGCTCCCCGATTGGGTGAACTACCGCCGGGCCGGCTATCGCTTCGACGCCGCCTCACCCGGCGGCGAAGGGCACGAAGGTCGCGAACGCCAAATCTACGAAGCCATCGTGAAGCACGAATCGCTGTTGATCCGCGAGATAAGGTCGATTTGCGAACCGGGCAAACCAGCCCATGCCATCATCGGACGAGGCAGGCGCGAAAGCCTCGAGGCGGCCTTAGGACGCTTGCAGATGGGCACGCTGGTCGTCATAGCCGACTTCGAGTACGCCCTCGACAAGCGCGACCGTCCGTACGGCTGGGGCTTGGCGCGCTACACCACGCCCGAGGCGCTGTTTGGAGAAGAAGCCATCCTGTCGGCCCGCGTCCGGCGCACGCCCGAGGAGTCGAAGCGGCGCCTCGTCGACCACCTCCACCAGATAACGCCGTGGGCGAGCGAAGCGCAAATACTCAAGATTATCGGATAAGCGCCTTATGAGTTTCCTCCTCATCTTCATCGCCATCGTCCTCTTCTACCTCGGCGTCAACGCCTGGCTGTTCCATGCCCTGCTGCAGTCCGTGAGCGGCTGGCCGCCACTGGCGAAGTGGGGCGTCGGCATCGTGTACTGGCTGCTGGTCTTCGCCTTCTTCCTCATGCAGGCTTTGCGCGACAAGGATCTCCCTCCTACCCTCGCCCATCTCTTCTACTGGGTCAGCACGGGATGGATGGCATTCTTCCTCTACCTGGCGCTGTCCTACGCCATCGCCTCGCTGCTCCGCCTCGCTGGCCTCCACCTGCCTCACGCTTTCGCCTGTTGCGTAGGGCTGACGCTGCTCCTGCTGGCCTATGGATACGTCCGCTTCGACCATCCGGCTACACGCCGCGTCACGGTAGAACTCTCCCGCCATCCGTCGGTCGACTCGCTCCGCGTCGTCGCCATCAGCGACGTACACCTCGGTTACGGCATCACCCGCCGGCGCCTGAGGACGTACGTGGACAAGATCAACGCCGAGCGTCCCGACCTGATCTTGATCGCCGGCGACCTCATCGACATGTCCACCGTCCCCCTCCACCGGGAACGGATGCAGGAAGAGTTGCGCCGGCTGAAAGCCCCGATGGGCATCTACATGGTGCCCGGCAACCATGAATATATCAGCGGGATAAGGAAGTCGATGGACTTCATCGCCCAGACGCCCATCACGCTACTGCGCGACACGGTGGTCGTCCTCCCCGGCGGCATACAACTGATAGGGCGCGACGACCGCAGCAACCCGCGCCGAAAGACGATCGACCAGTTGATGGCCTCCGTCGACAAGGACGCTCCGACCATCCTCATCGACCATCAGCCCGCCAACGAAACCCTCAGCCAGCTCCAGGCGGTGCGTGTCGACTTCGGCTTCTTCGGGCACACCCACCACGGGCAGCTCTGGCCGTTGAGCTGGCTCACCGACGCCATCTACACCCAGAGCCACGGCTACCGCACGTACGGCGACACGCACGTCTACGTCTCCTCCGGCCTCGGGCTGTGGGGACCGCCGTTCCGGATCGGGACGGAAGGAGAGATTGGAGTGATGGTATTCATGCACGCACGTCCGTAATCCCTCCCAAAAGAAGAGATGCTCGACACATCAAAGAATCTCATAATCATAGACGATAAGTTCAAGACCTCCCAGATAGAAAGGTGTTGGTACGAAGGCGACAGATGCAACATCGTTTTCGGAGGTAATCCCAAGATCTACTCCTACGGAAGGGAACGAGTTGCCTGGCTGACGCAACCAGTCTCTCTCGACCCTAAACATTGTGAGCTTACGCATAATGGGAAATCACTGTTCGGCATAAAGCAGATATTGGCATTTCATGGAGGGTATAGGATCTATTGGCATATCGTGTTCAACAACAATTATGAGCGAGATTACAAAGGCAATGAACTAAAAGTAGCCAGGTCCTGCCTGGAAGACACACATTCCAACAAGATATTCGAGTATTTCAAAGCCATCGCCTCCGTGAATCCACTCAAAGCGGACGATGGTACGGCGCTGTTGGAAGGGCAGTACGCCCGTATAGACTTCATTGATGAACAACGAGCTGTTACCCCTTACCTGAACCCCCAATTGTATAAGCGCGGGCAATATGGTTCATTGCCACTGATTTACCCTTTCGGCTGTAACGCAAGCCAGAAAGCGGCCGTGCGCAAGGCTTTTGAAAGTCAGCTCAGCGTTATCCAAGGCCCGCCGGGAACAGGAAAGACCCAAACCATCCTGAACATCGTCGCCAACATCATCGTGTCGAAGAAAACAGTTCTCGTGGTATCGAACAATAATTCGGCCGTCGCCAACATACTCGAGAAGATGTACAAGCACGACATGGGCTTTATCGTCGCCCAGCTTGGCAGCAAGGAAAACAAGGAAGCGTTTATCGCTTCGCAAGCAACCGACAAACGGTATCCTGACAATTTGAACACATGGCATGACACGGATGCCGACAAACGCCAATATTCGCAGTCCATCGAAGAAAAGGCTAAAGCCCTTGACGACATCTTCGCCAAGCAAGAACGTCTTGCCATAGCCAAGCAAGAGTCAAGGATGATAGAGCTGGAATGGGAACACTTCGAGAGAGAAGTGGAGAACGCCGTGCCCGATATGGCATTGCGATGGCCATTGCGATCCAAGCAGATCATGAAGCTGTGGCAAGATATCCAAAACCACGAGGAACAAAATAGCCAAGGCCTCATCGCGAGCATCAAGCGAAGTGTACAAGAGATCTTCTTGAAAACAAAGCTATTACTCCTCCTTAAAGGTGTCGGCAATGGCTTCTATTCCAAGAAAATCTCCAATCATATCCCATTCTTGCAACGCTCCTATTACCAGACCAAGCGAGCGGAGCTAAAGCGTGAAGTGGAACAAATAGAGCGAACCCTCCAGTCACTGAACGCCGACAAGCTGGGCAAAGAACTCACCGAACTCTCGATGGTGTACTTAAAAAACCAAATCTATCACAAGTATGGCCATAAACAGGAGAAACCTATTTTCACAGTCGAGGTTTTTCGTCAGAAATCCGCTGAAGTATCCGATGAATATCCTGTCATCCTGAGCACGACTTTCTCTTCGAGGAATTGCTTGGACCCCAAGCATGGATTCGATTACGTCATTATGGACGAGGCTTCCCAAGTGTCGGCCGAGACAGGGTTCTTGGCGCTGTCGTGCGCGAACAACGCCGTCATTGTGGGCGATTCCAGGCAATTACCCAATGTGATAACGTCCGAGGATAAACTACTCTATCAGTCCATCGCCCTGAAGTTTGGCGTGGAAGAGATGTACGATTGCGCCAACCATAGCTTTCTGGCCTCTGTTTGCGAAGCCATACCCGACATTCCACAAACCTTGTTAAAGGAGCATTATCGGTGCCATCCCAAAATCATTAATTTCTGCAATCAGAGATTCTACGGCGGAAACCTCGTTATCATGACTGAAGACCTGAACGAAGAAGATGTGCTTACCGCTATCAAGACCGTGAAAGGCAACCACTCGCGAGATCACGCCAACCAACGGGAAGTCGACGTGGTCGCCGCCGAAGTGCTTCCCGGCCTTCCTTACCCAAGTGACGAGATAGGCATTATCACTCCCTACAATCATCAAGTGGCCGCATTCAAGCGACACCTTGGCGAAGGAGTTGACGTCGCCACTGTCCACAAATTCCAGGGACGCGAAAAAAACGCCATTGTCATGAGCGTCGTAGACGATCAAATATCTCCTTTTGCCGACGATCCCAATCTGCTGAACGTAGCCATATCGAGAGCGAAGGCCAAGTTTTGCCTGGTCGTTTCGGGAAATGAGCAAGCACGGGAAGGCAATATCAGCGACCTGATAGCCTACATCGAATACCACAACTTTACGGTTTCCAAAAGCAAAGTACGTTCCATATACGACTATCTCTACAAGCAGTACACGGACGCACGAATGGAATACCTCAACCAACATGAGAGCATCTCGCGATACGACTCCGAGAACCTCACCTTTGCCCTCCTGAAAGATATCTTGAAAGAGAATGTCGAGCAAAACTATCTCGACATTCTTTTCCAATACCCACTCAATCGGCTGCTACCAGATTATACGCTACTGGACGAGGAAGAGCGCAAATACGCCATGCATAACGCTACGCACATCGATTTTCTAATCTACAATCGAGCCAGCAAACATCCCATCCTGGCCATAGAAACCGATGGATACGAATACCATAAGGCAAACACGGCACAACATAGGCGCGACCTTCTGAAGAATCACATTCTGGAATTATACGGCATACCTCTCATACGCTTGTCGACCACGGGAAGTGGCGAGAGGCGAAGGATAGAAGATAAGTTGGGAGAAATCTTGAAAAGAGACTGTTAATAGGTCGCGGCCTTCAAGAAAAGTACGACCGTACCCACAGAGCAGAATAGCGATTAGCCAGCACGTCGAAGAGACGTGGCGTGCCGCGTCTCCATAAATCCTCGACCTATATGGTTGTCCCACGGGCATGGGAAAGTTGTCCCGCGGGCATGGGAAGATTGTCCCGCGGGCATGGGACAGTTGTCCCGCAGGCATGGGACAGTTGTTCCTCGGGGATGGGACGAGCGGTATTCACGGGGAGAGGACGATGCTGATGGCGGGTCATACACAAAAGGCTAATCAGCATCCAAAGAGACGGCCGTCTCCTTGGTGGGAGACGGCCGTATTTTTTAGGCTATAAGACACTGATTGTTATGCCAATTCTTCCTTGATGCGGGCGTACCAGGCGTCGATGCGGGCGTCGGTCTTGTTGTATTCGTTAGCCTCGTCGATGGGGAGACCCACGAAGTGCCCGTCGACCACGGCAGCCGAATCGTCGAACTCGTAGCCGTCCGTGGGGGTGAAGCCGATGAATCGGCAGCCACTCTCCTTGAGACCCTCGTAGAGTTCGCCCATACCACCGCAGAACGTGTCGGGATACGACCCCGAATCGCCACAACCGAACAGGGCGACTTTCTTGTCCGACAAGTCGCTTTTCCTCAGCTTGCCCAGACCGTCGTACCAGTCGTCGTGGGCTTCGCCCGATCCCCAGGTCGCGGTGCCGAATATCAGCACGTTGTAGTCGCTTACCAGTTCGTCGGTCAGTTGGCTTACTTCGCGCAC
>JAISIZ010000014.1 GCA_031261785.1 Mediterranea sp. (in: CFB group bacteria) | reverse complement strand
CAATGCCGTAATACAAGGATAATTGTTCCCGGTTGCCTAACTTAGCAACCCTGTACTGACTACTAAGAATGGCCTGTTTAATGGCTTGTACAGCCGGTTTGTAGTTTATAGGCTTATCGTTCATACTTCTTTCCCTCCCACTTTAGCAAGATTTATACGAATCCGTTCGTTCAGTTGCGCCTCTTCCTGCATCTGCTTCTCCAGCTCGGCGGTCAGGCTCTGCACGCGTTCGGCAAAATCGAACTCCTCTTCATCATCGGGCAAACCGATATAACGACCGGGTGTCAGCACATAATCCAAGGTTGCTACCCCACCTTCGCCGCCAATAGATGCCGCCTTGCAAAAACCGGGCACGTCGGCATAAGCGGCATCGGCATGTTTCCAGTTGTGGTAAGTGTCGGCTATCAACCGAATATCGTCATCCGTAAGTTCCCGAGTACGGCGGTTGATGAGCGTGCCCATATTGCGTGCATCAATAAACAGTATCTTGTCGCGGCGCGGATGATTGGGATTGTTCTCTTTTTCACGTGAGAGGAACCACAAGCAAGCCGGTATCTGCGTATTTAGGAACAGCTTGGTTGGCAAGTTGACGATGCAATCCACCAAACCGGCATCAATCAACGCCTTGCGAATCTTGTCTTCCCCGTTGGTCTTTGAAGAGAGCGAACCTTTTGCGAGCACAAAGCCGGCTATGCCTTTGGGGTTCAAGTGATAGAGGAAGTGCTGTATCCATGCGTAATTGGCATTGCCCGCAGGTGGCGGCGTTTCACGACTGTATTGCCAGCGTCCGTCATTACGCAGCAGTTCACCGCTCCAATCGCTGTCGTTAAAAGGGGGATTGGCGATAACAAAATCCGCTCGCACGTCGGTAAACTCATCGTGCAGGAAAGAGCCTTCGTTATTCCATTTCACATTGGAGCTGTCGATACCTCGCAAGGCAAGGTTCATTTTGCATAGTCGCCAAGTGGTTTGGTTGCTCTCTTGTCCATACACGGAGACCTCGCTTTCAAACAGCTTGTCTATCTCTTTAGCCTTGCCGTTGTAGTGGTCGGCGTGCGCCTCTACAAACTTTTCGCTTTGCACGAACATACCGCCCGAACCACAACAAGGGTCGAGCACACGTCCTGAATACGGCTCCAACATCTCCACCAGCAATTGCACCACGCAGCGGGGCGTATAAAATTGCCCACCCTTCTTGCCCTCCGCAAGGGCGAACTGTCCGAGAAAGTATTCATAGATACGTCCAAGCACATCGTTGGAACGCGAGACGCTATCGCCAAGGGCGATGGTGCTGACAAGGTCTATCAATCCGCCAAGTGATTGTTTGTCTAACTTCTCTTTGGCATATTCTTTCGGGAGAACACCTTTCAAAGAAGGATTATCCTTCTCGATGGCTTCCATCGCGTCATCCACGTCTTTACCGACAGTGGGCAACTTCGCCCGTCCTTGCAGGAAGTCCCAACGAGCTTGCGGTGGAACGTAGAAGACGTTCTCCGCACGGTATTCGTAAGGGTCATTCGGGGCGGAACCCGCGTATTCTCCTTCTCCCGCTTCGAGTTTGCGATAGAGTTCGTAAAAATTGTCTGATATGTATTTAAGGAATATCAACCCGAGCACAATATGTTTGTATTCAGCGGCATCCATATTCTTGCGAAGCTTGTCTGCCGCCGCCCACAGCACCTGCTCTACGGGCTGTTCCTTTATTTCTTTCTTTGTTCTTGCCATAATTTGTAAGTTACCGATTATTCTTCAGCTGATTGTATGATACGTTTGTTTCGATAGGTGGGCTGCGCACGATTGCACGCATAAGCATTGACCATGCTAAAGCTCTTCCCCAGCCGCTTTGCTAACCACGTCTGGGAAATGCCCTTTTCCTCCAATACGGCTTTTATCCGATTCAGTCTCATACTACCAATGTTTTGAATTGCTGCACAAAAATAACGAATTATGTTTGATGATAGCCACTGTAACGCCTTTTTCTTTGTTCTTTGGAGCCTGTTTTACACTATCAGATAGTAGAGCACAATGAATGAGCATGCAACATGCTCTTTGATAGAAAGCTGTAATTGGTTTCGTCTACCCCCCGCTTGGCCTCCAGTGTCTCCGTCAACGTGTGGGTACGCTCCGCCCATACGACCAATTCTTTCGTCCATCCATCACACCCATCCTTTCTTTTTGAACGACTCTATCATTTTCAGTTGTTCGTCAGTGGGGGTTTCGTCTATCTCTATCTGCACTCTATAATCCGCGTCAACTTGCTTGAGTATGCGTATGATTTCGGTCGACATCACCTCCTCTCGATGGTCGATATGCCCCAACGTCCAATCACTGTCAATGCTTGCGATGAGCGATTGGGTCACTTCAATCTTCGATTTAGCATATTCTTCCTGCTTCTTCTTGAAGTAGCCATTGCTTGCCACAATATTCAACTTCCGCTCAAAAGGAGTTTTATTGCCTATGTGCTCAATTTTCTCGTCCACCTCCTCCTTTGAGACTGTGGGGAAGAAGCTCGTTTGCCATTTCTGAGGGAGGATGTGCTCAATTTGCCAATCAGCAGGGAGCGAAAGTACTGAATGCCCTTATCGACGCCAATCGACGGGTGATAGAAGGTATGCTGGCCCGTAACTCGGAATACGCCGAACGGGAGATCGGCGTCGCGAATAGGGTACGCCGCGCGACCGATAACGCTTATCGCCAATTCGTGGAATACATCAATGCCCGCATAGTCGTCGAGGAAACCGACAGATACGAGCAGTTTGTCGTCTGGCTGAACGCCCTCATCCTCTACTACAAGAGACACGCGATACGCAGCTCCTGACGACGATTGGGAATACCTCCCCACGGCAAGACTAACGGAAACGCGAGAAAATCGCCGTGATATGCGCGAGGGGAAAGGCTGACTTCATAAAAATAATCGGTATGAACCCGCGTTATCTGTGCCGAAATTCATATCTTTGTCCGCTTATTGGACTATTAACCCCTTAAAACCTATTTATTGATATGAAAGATTTCCTGAAATTTACCCTCGCGACTATCGTTGGTATCGTGCTGTCGGGTATCGTATTGTTTATCATCGGCATCGTTTCGCTGGCCGGTATGATGTCCGCCTCGCAAACGGAAACCGTGGTGAAAGACAATTCCGTGATGAAACTTGAACTGAACGGCACGCTGCTCGAACGCGTGCAGGAGACCCCCCTCGGCTCCCTCTCGGGCATGCTTACGGGAAGCACCGCCGAGACGTACGGCCTGAACGACATCCTGGCCTCGATACAAAAGGCAAAAGAGAACGAGAAGATAAAAGGTATCTATATCCAAGCCAATATGCTCGAGGCCGCGCCGGCCTCGCTGCAGGCTATCCGCAACGCGCTGGCCAACTTCAAGGAGAGCGGTAAGTTCATCATCGCCTACGGCGACAACTACACGCAGGGATTGTACTATCTCTCGAGCGTTGCCGACAAGGTGCTGCTCAACCCCAAAGGAAGCATCGAATGGAGAGGACTGGCCTCCGCCCCACTATTCTACAAAGACATGCTCGCCAAGCTCGGCATCGAGATGCAAGTGTTCAAGGTGGGCACCTACAAGTCGGCCGTGGAGCCGTTCATCGCCACAGAGATGAGCGCGGCCAACCGCGAGCAGATAACCTCCTACATAGGCTCCGTCTGGGGACAAATGTTGCAAGGCGTGTCCGATTCGAGGAAGCTTTCCGTCGATTCGCTCAACGCCTTCGCCGACCGCATGTTGATGTTCTACCCCGCCGAGGAGAGCGTGAAGAGCGGACTGGCCGACACGCTTATCTATAAGAACAATGTAAAAGACTATATCCGCCGCCAGATGGGTATAGGCGAGGATGACATCCTGCGCGTGCTCTCGCTCAAGCAGATGGTGAACGTGAAGCGAAACGTACCCAAGGACAAGAGCGGGACCATCGTCGCCGTGTACTACGCCTCGGGAACCATCGTCGACCAGCCAACCGCGATGAACATGATGGACAGCGAGCTGATCATAGGCGACGACGTAGCCAAGGACCTCAAGAAACTACAGAACGACGACGACGTGAAAGCCGTGGTGCTCCGCGTCAACTCGCCGGGCGGAAGCGCGTACGCCTCCGAGCAGATCTGGCACGCCGTGAAAGAGCTGAAGGCGAAGAAACCCGTCATCGTCTCCATGGGCGACTACGCCGCGTCGGGCGGATACTACATCTCGTGCGAGGCCGACACCATCGTGGCCGAGCCCACCACGCTCACCGGATCGATCGGCATCTTCGGATACATCCCCAACATCAAGGAACTGACCGACAAGATCGGGCTGAAGCGTGACGTGGTGACCACCAACAAACACGCGGACTTTGGCGGCGAGCTGATGCGCCCCATGGACAGCGACGAGCAAGCGCTGATGCAGATGGCGATAAACGAAGGATACCGTAACTTCGTGGGACGCTGCGCCGACGGACGGGGAACCACGCCGGAGGAGATCGAAAAGATTGCCGAAGGACGCGTATGGACCGGTGAGGAAGCCGTGAAGATCGGACTGGTCGACGTGCTCGGAGGAATCGACGACGCCATCGCCATCGCCGCCTCGAAAGCGGGCCTCGACACCTACTCGCTGGCTCCCTACCCCGCGCAGCAGGGAATGTTCGAGGCGATGTTCTCGGGAAGCCTGCCCAACAACGACATACAGGCCGGCTTGCTAAAGAGCCAGCTGGGAGAATTTTACCGGCCCATCAGCTTCCTCAACAACCTGCAACACCAGGACAAGATACAGGCACGCATGCCGTTCGAGCTGAACATCAAGTAAAGTCCGCCGCGGCATGGACACGCCAACCTTCAGACTGCATCACTGGCTCGCGCCGCTCGCGTGGATATACGGGGCAGTGACGGCCGTACGCAACAGGCTCTTCGACCGGGGCGCGCTCCGGTCGGAGAGCTTTGGCGTGCCCACCATCTGCGTCGGGAACCTCGCCGTGGGCGGAACGGGAAAAACCCCGCACACGGAATACCTGATACGGCTGCTGCGAACGGACTACCGGACCGCCGTGCTCAGTCGCGGATACAAACGGCGCACCAGCGGATACGTGCTGGCCACGCCACAAAGCCGCGTCGAGGAGATTGGCGACGAGCCGTTCCAGATGCTCCGGAAGTTCGACGACATCACGATCGCCGTCGACGAAGACCGACGCCGTGGCCTGCGACGGCTGATGAAGCTCGACGGGGACCGACGCGTCGAGGTCGTCCTCCTCGACGACGCCTTCCAGCACCGACGCATCAAGGCGGGGCTGAACATCCTGCTCACCGACTACCACCGCCTCTTCCGCGACGACAAGATACTCCCCGTGGGGCGGCTGCGCGAATCGGCGAACGGCAAGGAACGGGCACAGATCATCGTCGTCAGCAAATGCCCCGACACGCTGAAACCCATCGACTTCAACATCATCGCCAAGCGCCTCGACCCGTGTCCCTACCAACGGCTCTACTTCTCACGCGTGCGCTACGGAGAGCCGCGACCCGTGTTTCCCGCCGAGACCGACGCACGGGAAACCGGCACGCTGGAGCAAGCCGACGTCCTGCTCGTGACAGGCATCGCGTCGCCCGCCGACCTGCTGGAGAAGATACGCCGGGAGGCCAAGCGGGTGGAATCGCTCGCGTTCGGCGACCATCACGCCTTCGGACGGCACGACCTGGCACTCGTCAGGCAACGCTTCGACACGCTGCCGCCCGGACGACGCCTCATCGTCACCACCGAGAAGGACGCCGCGAGGCTGGCGACGAATCCCGACCTCGACCCCGCGTTGCGCCCATTCATCTACGCCATCCCCATCGAAGTGGAGATTCTGCGCGATCAAGAAACGACATTTAACAAACAAATAATAGACTATGTTAGAGAAAATAAAAGAGACAGCAACCTTCCTCAAGGGAAAGATGCATACCAGTCCCGAGACGGCCATCATACTTGGCACCGGACTGGGTAGCCTGGCCAACGAGATCACCGAGAAGTACGAGATAGCGTACGCCGACATACCCAATTTCCCCCTCTCGACCGTAGAGGGACACAGCGGAAAGCTCATCTTCGGCAAGCTGGGCCAGCGCGACATCATGGCCATGCAAGGCCGCTTCCACTTCTACGAGGGATACTCCATGAAGGAGGTGACCTTCCCCGTACGCGTGATGCGCGAGCTGGGCATCAAGACGCTCTTCGTCTCCAACGCCAGCGGCGCCACCAATCCCACGTTCGACATCGGCGACCTGATGATCATCACCGACCACATCAACTACTTCCCCGAGCATCCGCTGCACGGCAAGAATGTCGAATACGGCCCGCGCTTCCCCGACATGAGCGAGGCGTACGACCGCGAGCTGATCCGCCACGCCGACGAGATAGCCCGCGAGAAGGGCATCAAGGTGCAACACGGCGTCTACCTCGGCACGCAAGGACCGACGTTCGAGACACCGGCGGAGTATAAACTGTTCCGCATCTTCGGCGCCGACGCCGTGGGCATGTCGACCGTCCCCGAGGTGATCGTGGCCAATCATTGTGGCATCCGCGTGTTCGGCATATCGGTCGTCACCGACCTCGGCGTGGAGGGCAAGATCGTGGAAATCACCCACGAGGACGTGCAGAAAGCCGCCGACGCCGCACAGCCCAAAATGACGGAAATCATGCGCGAACTCATCAACCGGTTCTGACCGAGCGGCACCGAAACGATATACATGATATATAATATGACCGACAAAATAAGAACCGAGATCTCGACCCTCGGCGAGTTTGGCCTCATCGACCACCTCACCGAGGGCATCGAGCTTCGCGCTCCATCCACTAAGCGCGGAGTGGGCGACGACGCCGCCGTGCTGGAATATCCCGCGGGGCGGCAAGTGCTCGTCACCACCGACCTGCTGATGGAGGGCATACACTTCGACCTCACCTACACCCCGCTGAAACATCTGGGATACAAGGCGGCCGTCGTCAACTTCTCCGATATCTACGCCATGAACGGCACGCCGCGGCAAATCACCGTCTCCATCGCCCTCTCCAAACGTTTCAGCGTGGAGGACATGGACGAACTATACGGCGGCATACGCCTGGCGTGCCGGACGTACGGCGTCGACATCGTGGGCGGCGACACCACGCCATCGCTCACCGGCCTGGCCATCAGCATCACCTGCGTCGGCGAGGCGGAGAAGGACGACATCGTCTACCGCGACGGAGCCAAGGAGAACGACCTCGTCTGCGTGAGCGGCGACCTCGGAGCGGCCTACATGGGACTGCAACTGCTCGAACGCGAGAAGGTGGTGCTCAAGGGCGAGAAGGACGTACAGCCCGACTTCGCCGGTAAGGAGTATCTGCTCGAACGGCAGCTCAGGCCCGAGGCACGGCGCGACATCATCGAGAAGCTCGCCACCGCCGGCATACGCCCCACCGCCATGATGGACATCTCCGACGGCCTCTCCTCGGAGCTGATGCACATCTGCAAGCAGAGCCGCGCCGGCTGCCGGGTGTACGAGAAGGAGATCCCCATCGACTACCAGACGGCCGTCATGGCCGAGGAGTTCAATATGAACCTCACCACCTGCGCCCTGAACGGCGGCGAGGACTACGAGCTGCTGTTCACCGTGCCCATCGCCGACCACGAGACCATCGCCGAGATGGAAGGCATACGTGTCATCGGCTACATCACCAAGCCCGAGCTGGGCCTCGCGCTTATCACCCGCGACGGACAGGAGTTCGAGCTGAAAGCCCAAGGATGGAACCCGTTGAGCGAATGAAGAAGAGACTACGTATCGGACTGCTGGCGCGCGTCATCATCGCCATCGCGCTGGGCATACTGGCGGGCAACTATCTGCCGCTGGCGGTGGTGCGCGTGTTCGCCACGTTCAACTCGCTCTTCAGCGAGCTGCTCAACTTCTCCATCCCGCTCATCATACTCGGGTTGGTCACCGTGGCCATCGCCGACATCGGCAACAAGGCCGGACGCCTGCTGCTCACCACGGTAGCCATCGCCTACACCGCCACCATCCTCTCGGGCTACATCTCCTATTTCACGGGCGAGGCGCTCTTCCCGTCGCTCATCGAGCACACCACCCTCGGCGCCGACACCGCCGCCGGACAGGGCGACGCCCTCCCCTACTTCACCGTGAGCGTCCCGCCGCTGATGAACGTCATGACGGCGCTCGTGCTCGCCTTCGTCCTCGGCCTGGGACTGGCCCATCTGCAAGGCACGACGTTGAAAGACGTGGCGCACGACTTCCGCGACATCATCACCGCCCTCATCGCCAAGGCCATCATCCCGTTGCTGCCTATTTACATCTTCGGCATCTTCCTCGGCATGGCCCACTCGGGACAGGTCTACCCCATCCTGCGCGTATTCATCAGCATCATCCTCGTCATCTTCGGCGTGCACATCTTCGTCCTCCTGCTGCAATACACGGTGGCGGGCGTCATCGCCCGGCGCAATCCGTTCAAGGCGTTGCTGAATATGATGCCCGCCTACTTCACCGCGCTCGGCACGCAGTCGTCGGCCGCCACCATCCCCGTCACGTTGGCGCAGACCATCAAGAACGGGGTCTCCGAGCGCATCGCCGGCTTCGTCGTCCCGCTTTGCGCCACCATCCACCTCTCGGGCAGCACGCTGAAGATCGTCGCTTGCGCCCTGGCGTTGATGATGATGCACGGCATGCCGTACGATTTCACGCTCTTCAGCGGCTTCATCTTCATGCTCGGCATCACGATGGTCGCCGCGCCCGGCGTTCCCGGCGGCGCCATCATGGCCTCCCTCGGCGTGTTGCAGTCCGTGCTCGGCTTCGACGAGTCCATGCAAGCCCTCATGATCGCCCTCTACATCGCTATGGACAGCTTCGGCACCGCCTGCAACGTCACGGGCGACGGCGCCATCGCCATAATCGTCGACCGAATCTCAAAAAAGTAACCGAATATTTCCCAGAATAGAAAAACTATCCTATCTTTGCACCCGCAAAAGCGCAAGGTGCCATAGCTCAGTTGGTAGAGCAAAGGACTGAAAATCCTTGTGTCCCCGGTTCGATTCCTGGTGGCACCACAAAGAAGAAAAGCAAGACAGCGCAAGTCCCTGAATTTCAAACGAAGTTCAGGGACTTTTCTTTTAGGCGGCGGTGCAAAATCGGGGGACTTGACGGGTCCGTACGTCCCTATTCGGGGGACTTCAAAAGCAAGTCCCATTTTCCCACGAAATAGAAAGGGACTTCCAACCCGTGGAAATCCCCCTCAGCGCAGCTCGTACGGTGTCAATCGTGAGCAAGCCTTTTGGGGTGCTTAACTAAAAACTCACCGCGCTTAGATTGCGTGCCAGGGCGTGTATGCCCTCCTCTATCTTCTTCCTCTGCTCTCTGGAGGCGAACTTCTCGCCCGTCTTGTAACGGCGGAGCAGGGAAGGGTTTATCCCGATATACTTCGCCAATTCCGAGACGTTGAATACTGGGTAAGATTGGAAAAAGCCTGAAAAGTCGTAGCTGTACTCAAACTCAATATCCCCACCATTCAGCCCCTCAGGCAGCGGTTCGTTGATTTCCTGAAAGCGCTCTATATTCATCTCCAGCACTTCCAACAAATCACTCTTCGCCTCTTCCTCCGTGCGCCCATATCCGCAAAGGGCGGTGCCCTCTATATCTGGACAGTACACTCCATATCCCCCGTCGGAAGCGCGCTCAATGATTGCGTTTACTTTTCTTGTTGTCATAATGTTACAGGATTTTGTGCAAAGTTCCCTTTGGCACTTCTTCGCTTTTATGTCTTCCCGCTGGAATCAGCGCCTTGGAATTTGGGTGCGTGTACTTGGCGTGCCTGCCACCTTCATCCCTTACCCAGCCATTGCGTTCCAACAAACAGTACAATTCCGAATACTTCATAAACGATTCATTTTTAGTTAGCGATTCAAAATTATCTCACTGATTGACATCGCAAAGGTAACGTATTTGTTTCCCGCGTGCAAGAGATTCGGTGAAAATTTGTAGGAGACGGGAGCTTTTATCCGTTCCACGCACCTATACTGGCATTGCGGACATACGGCTCGTCGCTTTGGGGTTCGTCGGTAATTACGCCCCAGTGGACTTTCACCACAGACAATACACATGCCCGTCATACATATAAAAAAGCCCCGCCAGTTTGGCGAGGCTACCACACGCGAATGGGTGTAATTAAAAAGATATTCGTACGTGGCTTAAATCATCTCCGAACTTATGCAAGCCGGCGGCTATTTTCTCAGCGGTTTTGGAACTCGCCCGCCGGTGTCCATTGGCATAATTCCAGAGCTGCTTATGGTTTATGTCGCAGAGCCTGCCTATTGCGGAATACGTGAGGAACTGGGAATAGTAGCGCAACAAGCCGGAAATTTCAAAGACGTAATCTATCTCGTACTCTCCTCGCATTACGTCAGGGATTTCCCCGCCGGCGTCAATATGCAAGGAGATGGCCTCTCGCAGATTTTCCTTCAGTTTCTCCAGCGTCTCACCAGCGCTGTATATCAATGAATCCTTAATCCATATACCGTAAAGGTCCTTGCCTCCACTTATGATCGCTTGTACTTTGTTCATAGACGCTCCTTTTTTTTATATATATCCATATATTATCGAACGCACATCCTATTTGAGGGACATGTCTTTTTCGGGTTTCCGTCTTAGCCATTCGTGCATTTCTTTCGAGCCATGATCAGGAACCGTTGCCTTGACGCCATTCTTCTCGTAGACCACGTGGCTTCCGGACTGTCTGCATTTGCCCCATCCGTTCGCCTTGATGAGCCGGTGGAACTCACTGTACTTCATGAAACATATCTTCTTAATTACGTTGCAAAGATAGATAAAAATCCACCATCCGCAAATAAAAGATGGACTATTCTCCGCCATTTGCGCAAGCTCATGCGGATTCCTCAACTATTTCCTCCAGCGCAGCGCCGGGAGGCCTATCGATCAGACGATTTCTATACCCTGCTCTTCGCAAAGCCGAACGCCCAGCTCCTTCAGCTTGAACTTCTGGATCTTGCCGCTGCCGGTCATGGGAAACTCGTCGACGAAGAAGATGTATTTCGGAATCTTATAGCGGGCGATCTGGTTACGGCAGAAGTCGCGCACGTCGGATTCATGCATCTCCACCCCCTCCTTCAGGATAATGAAGGCACCCACCGCCTCTCCATATTTCGGCGAGGGTATACCGGCCACCTGCACATCCTTCACGCCGTCGAGCTTGTAGAGATATTCCTCGATCTCTCGGGGATAGATGTTCTCGCCGCCGCGGATAATCATGTCCTTGATGCGTCCGGTGATGCGGTAAAAGCCTTCGGCATCTTTGATGCCAAGGTCGCCCGAGTGCAGGAAGCCGTTCGTGTCGATAGCTTCGGCCGTGGCTTCGGGATTATGGTAATATCCCTTCATGGTGTTGTAGCCCCGGCTACACATCTCGCCTTGCGTGCCCACGGGACATTCGTTGCCGGTCTCGGGGTCGATCACCTTGACTTCGGTGAACTCGTAGTCGCGCCCCACGGTGTTGCAGCGCTGTTCGAAGGTGTCGTCTATGCGGGTCTGCGTCATGCCGGGCGACGTTTCCGTGAGGCCGTACACGCTGGTCACGCGCATGAACATCTTCTCCTCCACCCGCTTCATCAGCTCCACGGGGCAAAGCGATCCGGCCATGATGCCGGTGCGGAGGCTCGAGACGTCGAAGAGGTCGAACATCGGGTGGTTCAGCTCGGCGATGAACATGGTGGGCACGCCGTAGAGGGCGGTACACCGCTCCTTGTGTATGGAGGCAAGCACCACCAGCGGATCGAAGCGCTCCACCATCACCTCCGTGCAGCCATGCGTGAGGCAGTTCATGGTGGCCAGCACCACGCCGAAGCAATGGAAGAGCGGCACGCAGCAGCAAAGCTTGTCTTCGGCCGTGAAGCGCATGTGCTCGCCTGTGAGGTATCCGTTGTTGGCTATATTATAATGTGTAAGCATCACCCCCTTGGGGAATCCGGTGGTGCCCGAGGTGTACTGCATGTTCACCACGTCGTGGCATTCCACCCGGGCTTTCAGCACGTCGAGGTGGTTGTCCTCGATGTTCTCGCCCAGCAGCAACAGTTCGGCGGTGTTGTACATACCCCTATGTTTCTCCTGCCCTACGTAAACCACGTTTTTCATCTGCGGAAAACGCTCACTCTTCAGGTGTCCCCGCTCGCAGGCGCGCAGCTCGGGAAGCATGGCGTAGGTCATCTCGACGAAGTCGCTATCCTTCTCCCCGTTGACGATGCAAAGGGTATGCATGTCCGAATCGCGGCAGAGGTACTCCAGCTCGGACTGTTTGTAACTGGTGTTCACGGTGACGTACACCGCCCCTATCTTGGCGCAGGCATAGAGCAGCGTCAGCCAGTCGGGCACGTTGGCGGCCCAGATACCCACGTGCGTGCCCCGGCCCACGCCGATAGCTATCAGGCCCTTGGCCATGTCGTCCACACGATGGTCGAATTGTTTCCAGGTAAAACGCAAGTTGCGGTCGGAGTACACGATGCACTCCCTGTCGGGTGACACCTCGGCCCAGTGTTCCAGCCACTGGCCGAGCGTACGATCGGATAAAGTCACGGAGAAATAGTGATTAGTGATTAGCGATTGGTGATTGCGGGAGACACCACAGATTACACAGATTCACACAGATTATATTAATGACGATAAACGGAAGTTTATGCGAGAATAAATTAATCTGTGTGAATCTGTGTAATCTGTGGTGAATCTCCACGACTATGTGGGTGTATAGATGACAGCCAGGATCTTCGCCTTCTGGCCTTCGTAGGCGTGCACATGGTGGGGAACGATGGAATCGTAGTAGATGCTGTCGCCCACCTCGAGCAGATAAGTGTTCTTGCCGTAGCTGATTTCCATGGTTCCCTCCATCACCATGATGAACTCCTCGCCCTCGTGCGACGAGAGCACGAAATCGGTGTCCTCGCTCGGTATCACGTCGATGATAAACGGTTCCATGTGCCGGTCCGCCTTCGACCTCGACAAGGAATGGTACTCCATGTGCTTGCGCGAATGGATGGCGTTGTTGGAGAAGCTGATGGCGTCGCCACCTCCCTTCTTGCGGCAGACCACCGGTCCCACCTCCTCGCGGTCGTCGAGGAACGTGCCCAACCGTACGCCCAGCACGCGCGCGATCTTGATGAGCGGCGCCAGCGAGGGGATATCGATGTTGTTCTCGATGCGCTCGATTTGCTCGACGGCCAGTCCGGAGCGTTCCGAAAGCTCATCTATACTGATTGACTTATCTGTGCGGAGCGACTTTATTTTCTCTCCAACGAACTTACTCGTGTCCATATTGAAAGTATTTTAGTTCTAAAAGCGATAAATTGTCATATCGATGGCGCAAAAGTAGCAAAATCTTCATAGCCCCGCAACGTTAGGCCACGAAAAAAACCGCTTCTCGCGGGGAGAAACGGTTTTTAACTCTTCGGCGCAAGCGCGATCACTTACGCAAGCCAAGCTCTTTGATAATGGCGCGGTAGCGTGCGATGTCCCTGTCCTTCAGGTAGTCGAGCAAGCGGCGACGCTTGCCTACCAGCATTGTCAACGCTCTTTCTGTACTATAATCTTTCCTGTTGAGCTTCAGGTGCTCCGTCAGGTGGGAGATACGGTAGGAGAACAAAGCTATCTGCGCCTCAGCCGAGCCAGTATCAGTGTTGGACTTTCCGTATTTTCCGAAGATCTCTTGCTTCTTAGCAGCGTCTAAATACATAATGTTTAATTTTAAAAGATTACTTATCCCATATTCGGGGCTGCAAAGATAGGCATTATCTTTATACCTCACAACGCTTTACGCCAAAAAAACGCGGGGCAAGGCATGTTTATGAACCTATTTTCGTAACTTCGCGGCCAATTAAACAGGTATTATAATGCAGAACATTCGAAATATTGCGATCATCGCCCATGTCGACCATGGGAAGACTACGCTGGTAGACAAGATGTTGTTGGCAGGGCATCTCTTCCGCAACAATCAAAATAGTGGGGAACTGATACTGGATAACAACGACCTCGAACGCGAGCGCGGTATCACCATCCTTTCCAAGAACGTATCCATTGATTACAAAGGCACGAAGATCAACATCATCGACACCCCGGGCCACAGCGATTTTGGCGGCGAGGTGGAGCGCGTGCTCAACATGGCCGACGGCTGCCTGCTGCTGGTCGACGCGTTCGAAGGCCCTATGCCGCAGACCCGCTTCGTGCTGCAAAAAGCCTTGCAGATAGGACTGAAGCCCATCGTGGTAGTGAACAAGGTAGACAAGCCCAACTGCCGTCCCGAGGAGGTACACGAGCAAGTGTTCGACCTCATGTTCAGCCTCAACGCCACCGAGGAGCAGCTCGACTTCCCCGTCGTCTACGGATCCGCCAAAAACAACTGGATGAGCGCCGACTGGAAGACACCTACCGATAACATCACCGCGCTGCTCGACTGCATCATCGACAACATACCTGCCCCCACCCAGCTGGAGGGCACGCCACAGATGCTCGTCACCTCGCTCGACTACTCCTCGTACACCGGCCGCATCGCCATCGGGCGGGTGCACCGGGGCACCCTGCGCGAAGGCATGAACGTGACGCTGGCCAAGCGCGACGGCACCTTGCTGAAGAGCAAGATTAAGGAGCTGCACGTGTTCGAAGGACTGGGACGGGCAAAGGCCAGCGAGGTCTCCTCGGGCGACATCTGCGCCTTGGTGGGTATCGACGGATTCGAGATCGGCGATACCATTTGCGACTACGACAATCCCGAGGCATTACCCCCCATCGCCATCGACGAGCCGACCATGAGCATGCTCTTCACCATCAACGATTCGCCCTTCTTCGGGCGCGACGGAAAATACGTCACCTCCCGCCACATCCAGGACCGCCTCACGAAGGAGCTGGACAAAAACCTTGCCCTGCGTGTGCGCAAGAGCGAGGAAGACGGCAAGTGGATCGTCTCCGGGCGCGGCGTGCTACACCTCTCCGTGCTCATCGAGACCATGCGCCGCGAGGGATACGAGTTGCAAGTGGGACAGCCGCAAGTGATCTACAAGGAGGTGGATGGCAAACGCTGCGAACCGGTAGAAGAACTCACCATCAGCGTGCCCGAAGAGTACGCCAGCAAGATGATCGACATGGTGACCCGACGCAAGGGCGAGATGGTCAAGATGGAGAGCAACGGCGATCGGGTGAACCTGGAGTTTGACATGCCCTCGCGAGGCATCATCGGCCTGCGCACCAACGTGCTCACCGCCTCGGCCGGCGAAGCCATCATGGCCCACCGCTTCAAGGAATACCAACCCCACAAAGGCGAGATCGAACGCCGCACCAACGGCTCCATGATCGCCATGGAAACCGGCACCGCCTTCGCCTACGCCATCGACAAGCTGCAGGACCGCGGACGCTTCTTCATCTTCCCGCAGGAAGAGGTGTACGCCGGACAGGTCGTCGGCGAGCACTCGCACGACAACGACCTCGTGATCAACGTCACCAAGTCGAAGAAGCTCACCAATATGCGCGCCTCGGGTGCCGACGACAAGGCCCGCCTCATCCCCCCCGTACAGTTCTCGCTCGAAGAGGCGCTGGAGTACATCAAGGCCGACGAATACGTCGAAGTGACACCCAAAGCCATGCGTATGCGTAAGGTCATACTCGACGAGACGGAGCGCAAACGGGCCAACAAGTCGTGAGCGTGCGGAAAACATCTCTTTCTTAGGTCTTTTTCACGCTTTATGCTTCGCCAAGTCGATATAAATCACTACTTTTGCTCGGTTTTTAAACTAAGAAAGACAATTATATGAGCGAAGAACAAAACGCCCCGAACAATGGCAACTATTCAGCGAATAGTATCCAAGTGTTGGAGGGGCTTGAAGCGGTAAGGAAACGCCCCGCGATGTACATTGGCGACATCAGCGTAAAAGGACTTCATCACTTGGTTTACGAGATTGTCGATAACTCCATCGACGAAGCGTTGGCAGGCTACTGCGACCACATCGAGGTGACCATCAACGAGGACAATTCGATTACGGTGCAGGACAACGGCCGCGGCATTCCGGTAGATTATCACGAGAAAGAACAGAAATCGGCACTCGAAGTGGCGATGACCGTGCTTCATGCCGGAGGCAAGTTCGACAAAGGCTCGTACAAAGTGTCGGGAGGACTGCACGGCGTAGGTATGTCGTGTGTCAACGCCCTATCGTCGCACATGACCACGCAAGTGTTCCGCGACGGTAAAATCTACCAGCAAGAGTACGAGATCGGCAAGCCCCTCTACGACGTCAAGGTAGTAGGCTCATCCGACCACACCGGCACTCGCCAGCAATTCTGGCCCGACGCCACCATCTTCACCGAGACAGTGTACGACTACAAGATCCTGGCCGCACGCCTACGCGAGCTGGCCTATCTCAACGCGGGCCTGCGCATCAGCCTCACCGACCGCAGGGAGGTGAACGAGGACGGCAACTTCAGGAGCGACCAGTTCTACTCGCAAGACGGACTGCGGGAATTCGTGCGCTACATTGAGTCGTCGCGCGAGCACCTCACGGGCGATGTCATCTATATCAACACCGAGAAGCAAGGCATACCCATCGAGGTAGCTATCATGTACAATACGGGCTTCAGCGAAAATGTCCACTCGTACGTCAACAACATCAACACCATCGAAGGAGGTACGCATCTGTCCGGCTTCCGCCGCGCGCTCACGCGTACGCTCAAGAAATATGCCGAGGACAGCAAGATGCTGGAGAAGGTGAAGGTAGAGATCGCCGGCGACGACTTCCGCGAGGGCCTGACAGCCGTCATCTCCGTCAAGGTGGCCGAGCCGCAATTCGAGGGACAGACCAAGACCAAGCTGGGCAACAACGAGGTGATGGGCGCCGTGGACCAAGCCGTTGGTGAGGCGCTGACCAACTACCTCGAGGAGCACCCCAAGGAGGCGAAAATCATTGTCGACAAGGTGATACTCGCCGCCACGGCACGCCACGCCGCCCGCAAGGCGAGAGAGATGGTGCAGCGCAAGTCGCCCATGTCGGGCGGAGGACTGCCCGGCAAGCTGGCCGACTGCTCGGACAAGGATCCCGTCAAGTGCGAGCTGTTCCTCGTCGAGGGCGACTCGGCAGGCGGAACCGCCAAGCAGGGACGCAACCGGCTCTACCAAGCCATACTCCCCCTGCGAGGCAAGATCCTCAACGTGGAGAAGGCGATGTACCACAAGGCACTCGAGAGTGACGAGATTCGTAACATCTACACCGCGCTCGGTGTCACCATCGGCACGGAAGAGGATAGCAAGGCCGCCAACATCGACAAGCTGCGCTACCACAAGATCATCATCATGACCGACGCCGACGTCGATGGCTCGCACATCGACACGCTCATCATGACCTTCTTCTTCCGCTACATGCCACAGATCATCCAGAACGGGTATCTCTACATCGCCACCCCCCCACTCTACCTCTGCAAGAAAGGCAAGACGGAGGAGTACTGCTGGACCGACGCGCAACGACAGAAGTTCATCGACACCTACGGCGGCGGACAAGAGAACGCCGTCCACACCCAACGCTACAAAGGTTTGGGCGAGATGAACGCCCAGCAGCTATGGGAGACGACCATGGATCCCGACAACCGTATGCTGAAGCAAGTGAACATCGACAACGCCGCCGAGGCCGACTACGTATTCTCCATGCTGATGGGCGAAGACGTAGGGCCGCGCCGCGAGTTCATCGAAGAGAACGCCACCTACGCCAACATCGACGCGTAACGGCACACGATCATGAGTACACACATTGACAGCCGTCTCCTTCCCGGGAGGCGGCCGTCTCTTTTTCTACAAAAAAGCATTCTTGCCCGTCGTCTCTTTCAAAGGTAGAACACCAGCAGCAACACGAGGTTGCAAGCGATGACGGTGCCGAAGCCACCGAGGATCCAAGGGCGTAGCTTACTGCCCCGACCGGCGAAGAAAAGGGCATAGCAAGCGTTGACCAGGATATTGCTCACGATGGCCTGCATGCTACATGCGGCGATGACGAGCACGGCCACGCTCTTCGTATTCTGCAACAGGTTGAGCACGAAGGGAGTGATGTCGCTCAGTCCCGAGACGAACGAGAGCAGGTTCAGTCCGCCCGTACCGGCATAAATCAGCGTATAGTGCGTGAGCACGGTGAAGAGAACGAAAAGGGCGGCGAAGATGAGCGCCACCTTGAACTCCAGCGGGTTGCTGCTGCCGTCGTCCTCCTCTTCTTCCTCGGCCGAGGAGCCTTTCCGCTTGCCGCGGGTGTGGAGAAACCAGGCCACGCCCGCCGTCAGCACCGCCATGACGAGCAGGTAAGCGTATATGGTGGAGAACACCTCCTTGCTGAAGATAAAGATGAGGATAAAGAAACGCAGGAACATCATGCTCACGGCCATCAACATGGCCGCCGCATACTCCGCCGCCTCCTGTGCCGAGGCAGACCGGCTCTTGCGCGCCAGCACGGAGATGGTGGCCGTGCTGCTGTACAGCCCGCCGATGATGCCCGACATGAGTATGCCCGACTGGTGGAAGACATAGCGTCGCAACAGATACGAGAGGTAAGAGATGCCCGACACCACCACCGTGGCCAGCCAGATGGTGTAGGGCGTAAGGTCGATGCCCGGAATCACCGTGGTGTCGGGCAGTATAGGAAGGATGATGCCGCTGATGGCGAGAAACTTGGCCAACGTCACCATCTCGTCGTTCTTCATCCGCTGCGCCAGCTCGGTGAACGAGTGCTTCATCTCGGTGAGCAGCAACACCACCACCACGACCATGACGTAGAACCACGACGGCTGCGTGGCCACGATAGGCGCCATGCAATAGGTGATCAGGGCGATGAGGATGGTGGTGATGCCAAACACATGGAAGCGTGTCTGCTTCACGTAGTAGTTCAGCCCCAGCAGCCCGCCCAATACCAGCCCCCCACCCATGAAGAGATGCAGCTCCTTGGGGTCGAGCATGTAGAGCAGATAGCCCAGTATGCCTATGAAGGTGAACGTACGGTCGGTGCCAAATAGCGTAGTCTCCCCCTCGCGCTTGAGGCTGATGCGGCGCTGCGAGAGGCCGATGAGCAGCGAGAAGAGGGTCACGAGAACGAAGGTGACCAATTCGCGGGGCAGATAGGTGTATAGCTGTTCTTCCATATCTGCCGCGAAGATAGCTTACTTTTTTGAATTAAGAATGAAGAATTAAGAATTTGGGAACGTGCGCCCCATTCTTCATTCTTCATTCTTAATTCTTCATTCAAAAAGCATCGGGGTAGCTTATGCGCTGCTCCTCTTGCCCGTCGCTGGTGCGTATCCAGGTGTCGAAGCGGCGTTGGCCTTGCTTCATGACGATGACGCGCGCGCCGTATCCGATGTCGGTGTAAGTGTTCTTGCTGCCCGAGAAGCGCCCGTAGCCGAGGCAGATGCCGTTGAGGTATCCGATGTATTCGTTGTTGTGGTCGTGTCCTACGAAGGTACCCATCACGTCACCTCCCGTCACCATGGCGGCGAACATGCCCGTGTTGAGTATGCCCGGGCACTCCTTTTCGGTACGGCGGCCATACACCTTGCGAGGCTTGACGTAGTTCTTGCTCGTGTCGTTGAGCAAGGTGTATTCCTGTAGCGGGATGTGGAAGAAGGCCAGAGCGGGATAGGGCTTGCCGCCGTTCTGCCGGGTGTAGTGGGCGTTATTCTCCTGGTACCAGCGCACCTGGTCGGGGCCGAAGCTGTCGTATCCTTTCTGTCCGTCCACCTCGGCGTAGGCGTTGGAGTCCATGCAGTAGACGAGGGCGGCCGTACGATGCCCGGCATCCTTCACTTCGAGCACGAAGTTGCCCTCACCCTTGAGGAAGTCGGGACCGCGTCGCGACAGGCAGAAAGGCTTGGCGGTGATGTAGTCCATGATTTGCCGGCGGGTGAGATCATGCTCGTCGTCATGGTTGCCCAGCACCACGGCATAAGGGATGCCCCATCGCTCGGGCACGGCCAGCACCTCGTCCCAGCCCTGCTGCTGGGGGCGGCAGGTAATGATGTCGCCGGTGAACACCACCAGGTTGGGGTGTTCCCTGTCCAGCACGTCGTTCATCATACGGATGGACTTCTGCGATTCTTCCTTGTCGACAACGTAGTGTATGTCGGTAAACTGCACGATCTTGAACGCTCCGTTGGCGTCGAACCGTAATTCCACCTGTTGCTTTTGCGCCCACAGGGCAGTGGCGGCCGCCAAGGCGGCGATGAGTAACATGATCTTTTTCATTCTATGTATCAATTTGTCAACTAATCCATCATTTTAGCCACCACGTCTTCCGGTCGATGCGGTCGTTGCCTTCGCCAAATTGTCGGCTGATGGCTTCGGAGACGTGGCTGGCGTTGTAGTTGTATTCCGACTGCGGATACATCCATCGGAAAGGAATCTCCACGCCGGCGGGACGCATGAACTCGGGCAATCCCGTGCGCATGTTCTCGAAGAGCGCCGCCCACGAGCCTTGGAAGAAGCTCCTGAAATACTTTTGCGACAAAATGCATGCCAAGCGGGCGTCGGTGTCGGGTTGGCTGGCGAGGTCGTTCGCCGGCAAGGCCAGGTAAGCCCCGGCGGCAGCCTCGTTCACGTAAGCGCCGAGGTTCTTGGCGTAGGTCTCGTAAAACTTGAACGACGCTTTCACCCCATTGCGGTAATGCTCGTCGGCATCGGCGGTGATCCATCCCCTTACGGCGGCCTCGGCCAGGATGAGTTCCTGCTCGGCGTAGCCCAGCAGCGTGGACGGCTCGTTGGTGGGATCCTGGTGGTAGCGCTCGAGCACTTTCGACACCTTGCCGCGGGTGGCTTTCTCGTTCACCGTGGCGTAGGGCGCCACGGGGTTGCCGCCCTCGTAGGCCGTGAAGTCGTCGATGGCCTTCCCCGCCTCCTTGGCCTCCTTGGTCTGCGTGCAGAAGAGGAATAGGCGAGGGTCCTGGTGATCCTGCAGGCGACGTATGAAGGTGGAATCCATGTACATGCCCGATCCGAAGCCACTGGAGTTGAACTCCGGGTAGCGGTTTCCCTCCTGGTCGAGGTAGACCAGCTGGGCGTCGTCCGTCCCGTCGCGCATGATCGGCTCCTCGGCGTAGATGCGGGCAAAGGTGGCGCGCACGTCGAGGTCGGCATCGTCCGCCCTGCGCGACAGGGTGAGGAGCACTTTCAGCCTGAAGGCGTTGACGAGTCTCCGCCAGCGGTCGGTGTCGCCACCATAGATGATGTCGCCGTCGATGGTGCCCGTGGCCGTACGAAGCAGCTCGTCGGCCGTCGCCAGTTCCTGGAGCACGCCGTCCATCACCGTCTTCTGCGTGTCGTAGGCGGGTTGGTAGACGTCGTTCGTCTCGCCCTTGAGCGCCTCGGAGTAAGGGATGTCGCCAAACATGAGCGTCATTTGATAGAAGTAGTTGGCACGGAAGAAATGCCCGATGGCCACGTATCCCTTCTCGCCCACGCGTTCGGCCTCTTCCATCATCTTCGCCACGTTGCGCAGGGAGGCGTATCTGAAGTCGCCGCGATTCCATTTATAGTATTGGTAGCTGCTCTCGCCGTCGGTCTGCACCAGCATCTTCTGCGCGTACTGCGGCGACACGTCCACGCCGGCGCTGAAGGCGCTCCACTCCACCTGCGTGAGCAGTAGCTTGGGATGCGTCTGGCCCGACCTGTTGGGGTTCTCGTTCATCTCCTCCAGGTTCTGGCACGACAGGAACGCCGTGGCCAGGGGGACGAGGTAAAGTAGTATGATCTTCTTCATGATTGTCTCTTGATTGAATGGTATGGGGTATGATGACAGGGAGGCGGATCAGAGCTTCATGGTGACCGAGAAGCCGATATAGCGCGCCGACGGGTCCTGCAGGTCGTCGTCGTTGCCGTAGTCGGGATCCACGTAAGGAATCTTCTTCCACATCAGCAGGTTGTAGCCGAAGAGGGAGAGGTCGAGCGACTTCACCCGTCCGAGGTCGACCAGCTTGGCCAGGTCGTAGGTCACGCTCACGCTTCTCAGCTTGAAGAAGCTGCGGTCGAAGACGTTGGCGAACTTCTTGTCCATGCTATCCGTCACCCGCCCGGTGTAGGGATATACCTGCGCCCACGTCTGCCAGCTCACGGCGTTGGTGTTGGGGGCGTAGGTGCGGGTGTCGGAGATGATGTTGCCATTGACGTCGCGCGACACCTCTCCTCCCGTCACGACAACTCCCTTGGGCACGTACACCGGCTTTCCAGCCGTGTACTCGGCGTCGCGAAACTCTGTGGATAGCGGATGTTTGCCTCCCCACCACATCTTCTCGGTGGTGACCGATCGGATGACGCCTCCCCAGGCGCCGTCGATGCCGATGTCGATGCGGAAGTCGCGTATCTTGAACCGGTTCTGGAAGCCCAGCCGCCACGAGGGGTCGGTATGTCCCAGCTTGGCGGGGTAGGGATCGTGGATGGGCAGCGCGCTGTTGGGGTCGAGAATCAGCTCGCCGGAGGCGTTGCGTTGCCACACGGTGCCATAGAAGGCGTCGGCCCGGTCGCCCGGCTTCAGGTTGTTGAACGTCCCCTGGTCGCCGTAGATCTCGGCCAGCTTCCTCACCGAGCGGCTCCAGTTCACGGAGCTGTCCCAGCTGAAACGCTTGCCTACCACGGGCTTGAAGGCCATCACCACCTCCCAGCCGTTGGTGCGGTAGATGTTTCCGTTCACCTTCCGCGAGTCGTAGCCCGACGCTTCGGAGACGTTGAGGTTGATGATCTGGTTCTCGTCGGTGATGTGGTAGTAGGTCAGGTCGAGACTGACACGTCCGCGCAGGATGGCGGTGGAGAGTCCCAGCTCGTAGGACTTCGACTTCTCGGGCTTGATGTTCGCGTTGACCAGCGTGCCGGGATAGGAGACCGAGGGCGTAGAGCCGTAGGTGACACCTTTATTATATGTAGCGTAGATGTTGTACGGGTCGAGGTCGCTCGACACCTGCGCCCACGAGCCGTACAGCTTGAGGAAATCCACGAAGCGGGGCAGCTTGACGTATTCGGACACCAGCGTGCTGACCGAGAAGGATGGGTAGAAGTACGAGTTGCCCGAGGCAGGTAACGTCGACGACCAGTCGTTGCGCGCCGTCACGTTCAGGAAGAGGGCGTTGTAGAAGTCCAGCCCCGCCGTGGCGTACAGGCTCCGTATCTCCTTCTCCACGTATTCGTTGTCGCCGATCAGTGGTCCTTGCGAGTTGCCCATGTTGTACAGTCCGGGGATGATCAGTCCGTCGGTGCTCATGTATTCCGTCCGCCACCGCTTGTTGAAGATGGAGGCGCCGGCGTTGACGGAGAGGTTGATCTTCGTGGTAATGGGGGTGAAGTAGGACACCAGCACGTCGGCGTCGATATTGCGTTGCCCCTTGTCCCATATCTTGAAGTCGCCGTTGCGCGAATCGCCGTAGTTCATGTACGACTTGGGGCTGCGCATGTCGTCGTACGAGCTTATCTTGTGCACGGCGAATCGTCCCTGCACGTTGAGGTTGGGCAGGATCTGCCAGTTGAGGCGCGCCTTCATGTCGATGACGTCGACCTTCTTCTGCTGTTCCAGCTCATAAGCGGCGAAATATGGGTTGTTGTACCAGGCGTAGTTGTAGTTGGCCTGCCGGTACCCCTCTTGCCCGGGCACGTAGAGGTGCCGGCGCAGCTCTCGGCCGTCCACGTCGTTGCCCATCCACAGCAGTATGGTGTACATGTGGTTCTTGGGGCCGTAGCCGTAGCGCGGGTAGTTGGGCGAGAAGACATTGTTGTAGCCCAGCGAGGCGTCGAGCTTCACGTTCTTCAGCAGGTCGACCGACGACTGCACGTTGATGGCTCCCGTCTGTAGCGAGGTGTTGGGCACTTGTCCCTTCTGGTAAGCGTACTTCCCGGAGATGTAGAAGCGTGCTTTCGCCGCCTTGTAGGCCACGGCGAAATGGTTGTCGGTAATGACGCCCGTGCCAAGGAAGTCGTTCAGGTTGTCGTGCGACCGCCAGTCGATGGGCACGCGTTCGTACAGCGCCTTGTCGTCGTACCGCGTGCCGGCGACGTCGCCCCACCAGGGAATGACCTCGCCCGTCTGTTTGTCGCGTATGGGGCTGTTCCATTGGGCAATCTTCTCGCCCGTGTCCAAGCGCGGTCCCCAGGTCATGTCGCCGTCGGACACGCCGCCATCGGCGCCGTCCCAAAACTCGTACTTCCCGTTGGAGCCGCTGCCGAAGGTGGTCTGCGTCTTGGGGAAGACGGTGAATCCGGCTGTCACCATATTACTGGTTCCTACGGTCACCTCCAGCCCGTTCTGGCCGGCGCTCTTGCTGGTGATCAGTATGGCGCCGTTCTTCCCTCGCGAGCCGTAGAGGGCCGAGGCGGTGACACCTTTCAGCACGTTGACGCTCTCGATGTTCTCGGCGGCTATGTCGAAGAAGTCGGTGTCGACAGGCACGCCATCGAGCACGATGAGCGGCTGGCGTCCGCGGAGCGAGAACTCGGGGGCTTGCAGCAGTCCGGTGGGGTTGGTCACCGTCAGGCCCGATATTTGTCCGGACAGCGCGCTACCCACGTTCATGGTGGGTGTTTGCGTCATCTCCTCGCCCGCGAGTTGTTGGGTAGTGTAGCCCAGCCGTTTCTTCTGTTGCTTGATGCCCATGGCGGTCACCACCACGTCGTCAAGTTCTTGCGTCTCCTCCTTGAGCGCGATGTTCAGCGTGGGACGGTCGCCCACGGCGATCTCCTGGCTGACGAAGCCCACGTACGACACCACGAGCACTTCGCCCTTCGAGGCTTTCACGGCGTAGGCGCCGTTCATGTCGGTGGTGACGCAGTTGTCGGTACCTTTGTTCTTGACGCATACGGTGGCGCCTATCAGCGGCTCGCTCTTCGTGTCGGCCACCACGCCCCGGATGGTCTGGGCGCACAAAGGTTGCGAGAACAGCAGGAGTGCCGTTCCCAACAGGGTAGATAGTATCTTCATCGTTGTCTATCGTTTGGGGTATTGAAGCGTTGCCGCCGGCTTAGTAGAGTGCTTTGAGTTTCACTTGTCCGAAGAGGGCGAGTTGCGTGGCTACGTCCTTCTTCGCCTTGCCCAGCGATTCCTCGAACGAGTCCAGCTCATCCTCCCCTACGGCCGTGATAGCCACGCCCAGCACGTGGATGTAGGCGGCCGCGGCGTCGCTCGCGCTCAAGGCGCCGCGGTCCACTTCCCGCTTCAGGTATTTCTCAATCTTGCGTATCGTATTGTACAGCGTGGGTTTCTTGATCACCGTACGCGTCATCGGGTCGCCCGGCACGATCTCTTCCTTGGAGACGTAGTATTGGTCGAGCATCACCTTCAGGCAGGCCACCGTCTGTCCGAAGACGTGCGTCCCCGCCTGTTGCGTGATCTCCTCGCCGAAGGTCTCGGGGACGGCCGACCAACATTCCCATCGGAACTCTTTTCCTTTCGCCTCCTTCGCGTCGGGAGTCGCCGTCACGTTTTCCACATACATGTCCTGTGCCCGTAAACCCGTAGCCTGGGCAACCAGCGTCAACGCGAACATCGCGGTCAGTTTCATCACATTCATTGCTTTCTCTTTCGTTTAAGTGAATATTAGCGTTTCCTTTTCACACCGCGAAAGTAGCGTGGCCGTGTTACAAGCATACGAAAACGAGGCGACAATTGAATGACACCGCCGTCATGAGGTCAAAACCTTTTTTAGTATTGGTCGGGTCGTGCCTTAGCCGCGAGCAAAAGTCCATGTTTAGCTGATTCAGGCTTTCAATCCCACGGACCATTGCGCATGACCCCAATTTTTTCGTAACTTCGCGAGCCGTAAGCGCGAATAACGAATGAAAGAAGAGATCAAGCAAAACACCGTGCGGGCCTGGCTGTTGGCCGCCCGCCCCAAGACACTGACAGCGGCGCTGATACCCGTCGTCGTAGGCAGCTCCCTGGCCGTGGCCGACGGGCGTTTCCTGTGGATTCCCGCCCTGGCCTGCGCCCTCTTCGCCGGGCTGATGCAGATTGCCGCCAACTTCATCAACGACCTGTTCGACTACCTCAAGGGAAGCGACCGTGACGACCGTCTGGGTCCGGAGCGAGCCTGCGCCCAAGGGTGGATCAGCCCGCGGGCCATGCGACTGGGCATCGTCGTCACCATCGCCCTGGCCTGCCTGTCGGGCTGCTCGCTACTGTGGTACGCCGGTCCCATGCTCATCGTGGTGGGGGTGATATGCGTCCTCTTCGCCTTCCTCTACACCACCGGACCTTATCCCTTGTCGTACAACGGCTGGGGCGACGCGCTGGTCGTGCTCTTCTTCGGCTTCGTGCCAGTGGGTGGCACCTACTACGTGCAGGCGTTGGCATGGACACCAGACGTCACCGTCGCCTCACTGGTCTGCGGGCTGGTGATCGACACGCTGCTGGTGGTGAACAACTACCGCGACCGCGAGGCCGACGCGCGAAGCGGGAAACGCACCGTCGTGGTGCGCTGGGGCGAGCCTTTTGGCCGGTACCTCTACCTGTCGCTGGGAGTGACGGCCGCCTTGCTCTGCCTCTGGTTCCTGCGCGAGGGACGATACTACGCGGCCTTGCTGCCGTTGGTTTACCTCGGCCCGCACCTGCTCACCTGGCGCAAGATGGCGGCCATACGGACAGGCAAACCGCTCAACGCCATACTGGGCGAAACCTCGCGCAACATGATGCTCCTGGGTGCCCTGCTCGCGGCGGGAATGCTTATTTAATTTTTTAATTTACTATTCACCTCTTCTACCCACGGTTGGTGGTCGAGGTACCACTCGATGGTCTTCACGATGCCGTCCTCGAATTTCGTCCGGGGTGTCCAGCCCAGGTCGGCGGCGATCTTGGCGGGATCGATGGCATAGCGGCGGTCGTGTCCGAGGCGATCCTTGACAAAACCTATCAGGTCGTCGTTGATCCAGTCGATGGAGAGTTCGCCCGTAGCGGCGTCCTTCGTCCGTTTCTTGAGTGCCTCGCGGTAGGCGGGACGCTCCTCCATCAGCCGACGGATGGTGGCGATGGTGAGCTTCACGATCTCGAGGTTGGTCTTCTCGTTATGCCCCCCCACGTTGTACGCCTCGCCGTCCCGTCCTTGGCGGAGCACCAGCTCGATGGCCTCGCAATGGTCCTCCACGTAGAGCCAGTCGCGCACGTTGCCCCCATCGCCGTACACAGGCAGGCGCTTTCCCTCGAGAATGTTCTTGATGATGAGCGGGATGAGTTTCTCGGGAAACTGGTAGGGACCATAATTGTTGGAGCATCGGGTGACGCTGACCGGCATGTGGTAGGTGTCGTAATAGGCCATCACCACCATATCGGCGCTGGCCTTGGAAGCGCTGTACGGGCTTCGCGGAGCGAGGGGTGTCCGCTCGGTGAAAAATCCCTCGGGAGGAAGCGAGCCGTACACCTCGTCGGTCGATACCTGGTGGAAGCGCACCCCTTTCCGCCAGGTGGGATAGCCCTGTCCGTCCTTGCCCATCACCCATGCCCTCCGGGCGCAGTCGAGCAAGTTCTGCGTGCCGAGTATGTTGGTGATGAGGAAGAGTTGGGGTTGCTCTATGCTGCGGTCCACGTGACTCTCGGCGGCGAAGTTCACCACGTAGTCGAACCGGTATTCGGCGAAGAGTCTGTCCACCACGTCGCGTTCGCATATATCGCCCTTGACGAAGAGGCAACGCTCATTGTCGATGTCGTCCATAATGGTACCCAAGTTGCCGGCGTAGGTCAAGGCGTCAAGTATGACGACTTTGATGTCGGCATACCGCGCCAAGATGTGCTTGACGTAGTTGGCGCCAATAAATCCGGCGGCACCGGTCACTAAGTAAGTCTTCATCTCTATTCTCTTTTTCTGTAGGTTTTCTTTTTCGTCCGCAAAGGTCGGAAAGAAATTTGAGACGGCAAAGCGATGTGCCGCATCTTTTCCCGTGCGCCTGTCGCATGTTACGTCAGCGAACAAACTTGAAACGTCGGGGCGACACGCTTAGCGCGGGAATACGTATCTTCGCGCACCTACCCCACATCAAGTACATACATGCACACATTATGCTAAAAAAAATCTTTTGGCTGTTGACGGCGACATTCGTCGGCACGGCTCTCCCCGCGAAAGCTAAAGACCACCACGGCGTCACCCAGGCGAGGCTGTCGGCCGACCACTTCACGCTCATCGCCAACGGTGTCCCCACCCCCATCCTCATCGACGCCAACGAAGACACGGGCGTGAAGATTGCCGCCGGCAACCTGCGGGACGACTTCCGGAAAGTGAGCGGAAACCTCCCGGCGCTGACCCATTCGCGCTCCGCCACGGGCAAGCGAGCCATCATCGTAGGCACCTTGGGCCACAGCCCATACATTGATGCCCTCGCCGGGAGCGGGAAGCTCGACGGCGACGGGCTGCGAGGGAAGAACGAGAAATACCTGATGACAACCATCGGCCACCCCCTGCCGGGTATCGACGAGGCACTCGTGATAGCCGGTAGCGACCGACGGGGAACGATATACGGCATCTACGAGCTGTCGGAGCAGATCGGCGTATCGCCCTGGTACGACTGGGCCGACGTGCCCGTCGAGCCGCGGCGCGACCTCTCCCTGGCCCGCGGCACTTACACCGCCGGCGAACCGGCCGTGAAGTACCGCGGCATCTTTCTCAACGACGAAGCACCCTGCCTCACCGGCTGGGTGAAACACACCTACGGCACCGACTACGGCGACCATCGCTTCTACGCCCGCGTATTCGAGCTGATACTCCGCCTGCGCGGCAACTATATGTGGCCCGCCATGTGGAGCTGGAGCTTCTACGCCGACGATCCGGAGAATAGCCGCACGGCCAGAGAGATGGGCATCATCATGGGCACCTCACACCACGAACCCATGGCACGCAACCACCAGGAGTGGGCGCGCCGCCGAAAGGAGTACGGCGAGTGGAACTACCGGACCAACCAGGCAGTGATCGACCGCTTCTTCCGCGAAGGCATCGAACGGGCCGCGGGCACCGAGGACCTCATCACCATCGGCATGCGCGGCGACGGCGACGCCCCCATGGGCGGCGAGGAGGGACGCGACCACGAGTATCAGGCCCAATACGGGGAGAACATCCGGCTGATGGAGCGAATCTTCAGGAACCAACGACAAATCATCGAAGAGGTCACCGGACAGGCACCCGAACGACGGCCGCAGGTATGGGCCATATACAAAGAGGTGCAGAAGTACTACGACATGGGGCTGCGCCCACCCAAGGACGTCATCATGCTGGTGTGCGACGACAATTGGGGCAACGCCCGCCGACTGCCCGACGCCAAGGAACGCGAGCATCCCGGCGGATGGGGCATGTACTACCACGTGGACTACGTGGGCGCGCCGCGCAACACCAAATGGCTCAACGTGACACCCATACAGAACCTGTGGGAACAGATGCGACTGACCTACGACTACGGCGTGGACAAGCTATGGATACTCAACGTGGGCGACCTCAAGCCGATGGAGTATCCCATCACCCTCTTCCTCGACATGGCCTGGAACCCCGGAGCATTCACCGCCGCCAACCTGCTGGACCACACCCGCCGCTTCTGCGCCCAGCAACTGGGTGAAGGACAGGCCGACGAGGCCGCGCGCATCCTGAACCTATACGGCAAGTACGCCGGACGAGTCACCCCCGAGATGCTCGACGCACGCACCTATAACCTCGAGACGGGCGAATGGCGACAGGTCACCGACCAGCTCATACGCCTCGAAGCCGAAGCCCTTAGGCAATACATAACCATCGGCAGCGCCTACCGCGACACCTACCGGCAGCTCATCCTATTCCCCGTGCAGGCGCTGGCCAACCTCTACGAGATGTACTACGCCCAAGCCATGAACCACCACCTCTACCAAGTCGGCGACCCGGCGGCCAACGACTGGGCCGACCGCACGCGGGCGGCCTTCCGCCGCGACTCGCTGCTCTGCGACGCGTACAACAACGTGATGGCGGGCGGAAAATGGAAAAACATGATGATACAGAAACACATCGGCTACACCAACTGGAACGACGATTTCCCCGCCAACAAGCTGCCCGAAGTGTTCCGCATAGAGACATCGCCGGAAGCGGCGCGGGCACCCGACGGACACTACGTGTTCGACGCACGCCAAGGCGTGGTCTCCATCGAGGCCGAACATTACTATACCCGCACCGAAGCCGCGGACGGCGCGCGGTGGACCGTCATACCCTACATGGGACGCACGCTGAGCGGGCTGGCCCTGATGCCCTACACCCAGCCCGTGGACGGCGCCTCGCTGGCCTACCGCATGACGTTGCCCGCGACGACGGACAGCGTCACCGTGCACGTGGTGGTGAAGTCAACCCTCGCTTTCCAGCGCACGGGACACCGGTACACCCTCGGCTTCGAGGGCGGCGAGCCAACAACCATCCACTTCAACGCCGACCTCAACGAAGAGCCGCGCAACATCTACTCCACCTTCTATCCCACCGTAGCCCGGCGGGTGGTGGCGAAGCGCGCCTCGTTCGCCCTTCCCCCGGCGGCGGCCGATGGCACACGCACGCTCGTCATTCGCCCCCTCGACCCCGGCATCGTCTTTCAGAAGATCGTGGTCGACTGCGGTGGCTACAAGGAAAGCTACCTCTTCATGGACGAATCGCCCTACAGGAAAGCGCGGCGGGGCACTGACGATTAGCCCGACGAAAAAAAAAATGCTCTTCCCCTTTCCTGACTTCATCACTTTTCCCCGCCATCACGTAGCGCACATTGATAATCGACTACTTATGGCCTAAAATAGGCTGGCGTAGGGTGGCACGAGCTGAGAAAGTCGCGACTTTGTGTCCTGTATGTATGCGGGAAGAAGGAAAGTTCCGGCACTGTCATTGTCGTCGTCGTGGGCGAATCTTCACTGATCCGCGAAGGTCTCACGCGCCGCATGGAGATTTCGCGAGGTCGACAAATTTCAACCACGGATTCGCGAGGAGCGAGAAGCCCGGGCTTTTGTAATCACATTTCGGGAATGGAGAAAAAAAACCGAGCTTTTGTAATCACATTTCGGGAATGGAGAAAAAAGCCCGAGCTTTTGTAATCACATTTCGGGAGCGGAGAAAAAAGCCCGGGCTTTTCGTCTCATGCGGATTTGCATAAAGCTTTCGCGTCTCCGAGATAGGTCCTTGCATGACGCCTCTTCGAGGGGCTGAGAAAAAATGGGTGGCGCATTGAGGAAGTCAGGAGTTGCTTCTGTTCGCTCTCTTCATTGGTCACCATACAGGCAACTGCATTATTTGTGCTTTCTCGTTATGGTATAGAGCACCTTCCCCTCTTTGTCAATCATGCGCAAACAGAGCGTTTCGGCATCGGCCGAGATGATGCTAAAGCCAGCCTCGGAGCTGCAAAAACGGGTTCCGTCGATGGGGTTCACCTTGCGCGAGAGCGATGCCGAAGAGTTTACCACATAGTCAATGTCGCTCCCTGTCTTTCGGATGTGTTGAAAGTTGTGGATGTGCCCGCAGACATACATGTCTACCTTGTGGCTGCGAAGTATCGGATCGAGGCGACGCTGCATGTCGGTGCGTTCGGTTTCTTCCTTCTTGGTCTGGGCATAGATGGGATGATGTCCCAACACAATCACCCATTGTTCGCTGGCGACGGTCAGCACCGAGTCTGTCCAAGCCAACTGTCGGTCGAGGTCTTGCCTGCAGGCGTCGGGATAGGTCAGTGAGTCGTTGCGATATTTATCCATCATCGGAGTGGTGTCTAACCACACGAGGCGAAGCGTGGTACCGTATGCGGCGTAGATCTTGGTGTAGTAACGGGCGGGCATCTCCCAGCGTCGGCTCACTTGCGCATAATCGAGCACCGCCTGCGTGTTACCGCGGTATTCGTGATTGCCCAATACAGGATGCCAGGCAATCATCAGTTCGGGATGCGAGTAGATGAGTTCGTAGTTGGTCATCCAAAGCGGGTCACTGACACTGCGTACTCCGTCGAAATGATGAATGTCGCCGGGTGCGGCCACAAATTCGGGATCGATCTCTTCGGCCATCACGCCCATGCGTTCGGCGATGGGCTTCTGGTCGTAATAACCGTTTCGCCCCAAGTCGTTGGCGACATAGAAATTGAACTTGTCTTTGAAGACGGTGTAGGAGGTGGGTTGTGCCGTTGCCGCGGATACGGTACAGAGCAGGGCGACGAGGAGGATGTGCTTAATTTGTTTCATCATTATATATGTTTTTGGGGGTTGATTGAATGGGTGCGAGGGGTTAGAGATTGATTTTTATGCCGGCATTTACTTTCACCCCGTAATATTCAACCTGCATGGTGCGCTCCCGAATACCTTGATAGTAGCGCAGGGGTTGATTGAGTAAGTTGGTGGCTTCCACGTAGAAGGTGGTCTTGAGTTTGCGGCCAAACGTATAGGAAGCGTTGGCGTCTAAGTAGCCCACACGGTCGTAGTAGCGGTCGTAGAAGGCCGATGCGCCCATTTCGTCGATAAAGGCCGACGCGAAGTTGTAGGAGAGGCGCACGCTCACCCCCGCTTTCTCGAACGAGAGCGAGGCATTGGCCGTGTGGGTGGGCGATCCGGGCAGCGACAAGCCGTTCTCGTTCTCGCGGCCGGTGAAGTTGAAGTGGCTGACGCGCGAATGGGTATAGGTGTAGTTGGCATAGAGTCCGATGCACTTGAGGGTAGGGGTGAGGAAGCCAAAATCGCGTTGATAGGCCAGCTCGGCACCCACCAAGGTGGCGTTGCCTGAATTGCGCGGTTGCGAGAATTTGTTGTAGACGGTGCCTTCGTAGGTGTGGTTGAGCAGGGTTTGGTCAACAATGAAGTCGTCGATGAGTTTGATAAAGACGCCGGCGCTGACCAGCCCGATACTTTTGAAGTAATACTCGCCGCTGGTATCGAAGTTGTACGATAGGGTGGGTTTCAGCCCGGGATTGCCCAGTGCTAGGGTGTTGTCGCTGGTTTTGATGGTGACGCTGGGGATGAGCGCGGTGTATTTGGGACGTGAGATGGTGTTGGTAAACGAGGCGCGCAGCTTCAACTTGTCTGTGGCGTCCCATTTGACCAGCAACGAGGGGAGCACATTGAGGTAGTTGTCGCTGATGCCCGCGGTGGGCGCGGCCACGTCGTTTTCCGCATCGTAGCGGTAGCCCGATGTGTTCAGGTGGGTGTTTTCCAAGCGCACGCCAACCATCAGCGACCATTGTTTTCCCAATTGTTGATCGTAACGCGCATAGCCTGCGGCCACCACTTCGCGGGCACGATAACCTTCGGCTTTCTTTTCTTGCGACTCTTCCTTGTCGAAGAGCGAAGCATTGTCCAGTTCGAGGCTGCCGAGGTATTCTTTGCTCACGAAGGAGCCTGCTTGGTACTTCTCGCCGGCCATAAATCCCTTGCGATTCTGGTCGGTAGCCGCAGCCAGCGACGCGGCGTCGAAGGTCGTTTCGTCTAATGGGGAATATTCGTAGTAATCTTTGGTTTTCTCTTTCGATTTGCGCACCACTTTGGCACCGAAGCTTAGTTTGCCGCGGTTGTTGGCGCTGACGGGCAGTTTGAAGTCGAGGCGGAGCTTGATATCGCGCTCCATGATGTCGCCCTGCTCTTGGGTAATCTCCTTGAGGCTGAACTTATCGCTCAGCGTGAGGGTGCTCCCCTCCTGAGGAGTGTAGAGTGGCTGGCGCGGGTCGCTCAAATCGGGGGTGAAGAGTTGCTTTTTGAGTTGATAGTCAATGTAACGTTCGTTGGGGCGTCGTTCGCCGGCAGTGGCGTAGTTGATGTTCCATTCGGTGGTCAAGGGACCGAAGAGATGCTCTCCTGAGAGTGAGAGGTCGAAGGTGCGTTGACGTTCCAGGCGGGCGTTACGCTCGGTGCCCCCCTTGGTTTGGATGCGTACGGTGGCTTTGTTGTTTTCCGTAGCGTAGGAGTTGCCCGCTTTGTCTTCGTCGAGGTTGAGACCTTTCAAGGTGAGGCGGTAACGGTTCTCCCAATCGTTGCGATTGTTGAATATAGCCTTGAGCGTGAGACGGTGATTCTTCGACAGTTTCCAGTCGATGGCTCCCGAATAGCTCTGGCGCTCACGCGTGAGGTAGTATTGGCGCACTTGGTAGTCGGTCAGGAGCAGCGTGCCGCTCTCGACATCCTGGTCCCAGACAAATTCGGTGTTGTCCGATCCGGCGGGATTGTTTTGGTAGGAAGCGGAGAGCATCACTCCCAAACGGCCGTCGAAAAAACGGTCACCGTAGGTAAAACCGAGGTTGAGTTGTGCTTTTTGGCTGATCGCGTTGTAGCCGCTTCCGGCTGTCGCCACAATGGTGCGTTTGTAGGGCGAGCTTTTGGTAATCAGGTTGATGGCTCCGCCGATGGCATCGGCATCCATGTCAGGGGTAACCACTTTATTGACTTCTATGGTTTGAATCATTTCGGCAGGAATAAGGTCTAACTGCACGTTGCGGGTGTCGCCTTCGGCCGAGGGTATACGATTGCCGTCGATGCTGACGCTACTCATATCGGCGGCAGTGCCGCGCACCTGCCCGAAGCGTGCTTCCCCCTGGTCGTATTGCACGTTGATGCCAGCGACGCGCTTGAGAGCGTCGCCGATGTTGGCGTCGGGGAACTTTCCGACCTGAACAGCCGAGACCACATTCTTGATGCCCAAACTGTTTTGCTGGCTGGCGATGGCGCGGCGCTGGCCTTGGAAGGCTCCACCGATCACTACCTCTTGCAGTTCTATGCCTTCGTGCAGGACGATGTCTTTGTCGAGCGTGCTGCCCGCGGGAATAACCAAATCGGTTTCAACGGGTGTGTAGCCCACGTAACTGACCCGTATGCGGTAAATTCCGGGAGCCAGGTTGGTCAGGGTATAATAGCCCCTTGCGTCGCTAACGGCATAGATTTGCAATTGCTCGATGTATATGGCCGCTCCGGGAAGCGTTTGTTGCGCCTCATCGATGATTCGTCCTCGGGCGGAGCCTTGTTTGGGAGCGATTCGTTCATCGGCGCGTGCGACAGTGGCGCACAGTGCGAAGATTGTCAAGAAGATGACTTTGATGAAGTGATTCATACAGTAGTTATTCATTTGATTTGGCGACAAAAATAGCGAGGGGATATTACAAGGGATATGAATATCGATGAAGTTTTGGTTATAATGGCGTTGCGATCGTGTTACCACCTTCGGTTCTGGGCACAACAAATGGCGGGATGAACGTTCGGCAAACGGATCCATGGCTGGAAATGCAGGATATGGGTAGACTCTGAGTTGAAAGCCATGTTTCGAGATTCGAGCTACGAGGGAAATGACGGACTATTAGTTAAAAAGAAGCTAATAATAGTCCGATCGGACTGTTATTAGCTCGGATATTATTTACTTTGCATCTCATTAATAAATGAAAGATATTATGAGAATGACAATTACCAGAACATTGGCAACACTCTGTTGCGTACTATTTATCGCTTCCTGCTCACAGCACAACGACATAAACCTGCCAGGGGAAGGAGACGATACGGAAGTAACCGATGACGGTAACGACACCGACGAACCCGATGAGATTATTCCTCCCGAAAAGGAGCCTGACTCCGCGCCCGAACGTGAGTATAAAGGCGTTACACTACAAGAGAGAGACCCCAATCTGCCCGAAGTAATCAGCGAGCTAAACTTTCTCGAAGGGAAAAGCGGTGTCCAAAAGATCGACCAAAATGGCAATCCGATAGTGAACTCCGATGTGCTGTTGGGTTTCTCTTACACCATAGGCAACTCCATTATGGGAAACTACGACAATGTGGTCAGCCCCGTAGTCGACATTGAAAAAGTGAGAGCGTTGGATGACTCATTTATCACGGCGATGCGGGTTAGTAGCGGCTTCATGGAACAAGAGGCATACAACACGCTGAAGCGATACAGAGAACAAGCCCCTTTCTCGAAAAAGGTATCGGCGCGCTTCACACCGAACTCCTATCTCTTTTACAACGCTCGCAAGGCTCTGCTGGAAGATATCTTCGGCAGCGAATTGGTAAATGGAAGCAGGAGCGTAGTTGGCGAGTCGCGCTTAAACTACCTGTATAACTCATATTCATTGATGAGTGCAACGGGTTATGCGCGGAGCCTGTATGTAGGGGAGTGTCTGTCCGGAACGTTTATCCGAAACCTGTATGGCTTGACTATAAGCGAGCTGATGTCAATGTACGGCGACTTCGTCCTGACCGGCTATTATACCGGTGGCGTCGCCACGGTGTTTTATGCAGGGAAAGGCGCGGTAAAGGAATCGGCTGCAGAGCGGGAAATGAGCATGAAGGCGGATATCTCCGCCTCTTATAGCTCTGAGAAAGACGCGAACGGCAGGCAAAATATGTTCTTTGGAAAGGCAACACCCCCACCTTATAAGACAAAAGGCACACGAGTTCAACTCCGCCAGTATGGGGGAGAAGTCATACACGACCTCTCCGTCATTGGAGCTGACGATTTAACTCATTTCAGATATAACCTTTCGCCGCAATTCAGACCATTGACCAACCCGGAGACACATACCATTGTTGATGTGAAAGACGGCGGACTTGCCCCACTATCCGACTTCGTTCTGGAGGAGAACTTCAGAAGGCGCCTTGACGATACACATAAACATGTGTTGTCGGCACGCCATGAGTTTGCCGTGCCGCGCATTTTGATAGGAAGGGTACGCATAACATACTCTTCCGAAAATGAACCTCTTTATGATATTGTGCCGGTGCTGAGAACCCGACAAGGCGACTACATCGTGTTCAACAACAGCACGACGATGAATGCCGATGAAGCTACACTGGCAGCCAATGAAGATGAAACCGTGTTCAACAACAAAGCCCAAGAACTTGTTGCGGCATTGAAGCCCTACTTCCGATTGAAGATAGAGGCAACCCCCGACATGCGGCTTCAAACCATTTTCCGCAGTCCGCTGTGCATCAATTTGATCGACTTCAACGCGAAGGGTTTCTATCGGTGGAAGAATGACAAAAGCGGCATTTCGTACATTTACGACCCCGACAAGAAGATAGGTTTCTCCTACTTGCCCGACGACGAATGCGACCTTCAGATACTGGGGGTATATGGCATAAAGGAGTGGGTGGAGAGTCTGCCGGAGCGAGCTACCACCGTAAATAAATTGGCTACACAGAACTACACAATCGTAGGATTGTAAAAAAAGTCTTTTCCATCTCATCAATATCGTAGCCGTTCGGTTCGATGATACCCAGATAAGACATTCCTACATATAGATGAGTATAGACAGATGCCATTGCGGCAGCGTTTACATCCGATTGTATTTCGCCGCTTGCGATGGCATTTTCTATCACCTCGCGCCAAATACCTTTTTCCTGTTCATGCCATTGTTTGGCGAGTTTGTTCATATCAGGATAAAAGTAGAAGGCGGAGGACTCTACATTCAGTAGCGCGTAATTGACA
>JAISIZ010000007.1 GCA_031261785.1 Mediterranea sp. (in: CFB group bacteria) | reverse complement strand
GATTCATGAAATCTCCCAGCTGCACGGCGCAATAAGAATCGAACCGCTCGGACAGGTCGTCGATATGTCCGCCGATCTGGGAGAAGTCGAAATGCAGCACCTGGTACGTGCCTTGCCTCGACGTGGGACGCTCGCCGATCCAGAGATCGCCGAATAGCTCCTCGAATTTCTCCTTTTGCGCGATGTCGTAGTACGACCGCAGCATACTGAGTAGCAAGCTCTTCCCGAAACGGCGGGGACGGATGAAGATGAGGTAGTTGGCCTGTTTCTCCAGCTCGGGGATATACATGGTCTTGTCCACGTAGTAGCGGTTCTGCGAAATAACGTCCTCGAAGTTCGACATTCCGTAGGGTATCTCTTTCACTGCATCCATAACTGCTCGTTTTAAAGGGTGATGTGGCGCATGCCGTGGGCAAAGATACGCCTTTTGGACGAAATAAACACCTCTGCCTGAAGAATTAGCGGAGGCAAGGACGGAAATTGTCACGCCCTACGCCTGGATAGCCTACCTGCTCCTGGCCTCTTACCCTCCACGTAGCGTGTGTTTTCGTTAAAAACCATTAAGGCACCCCCGTTGTTTCGCTTTTTATTTGTTTATTTGCACCAAATTTAGGTGTGGTGTCGCCCTATGACAGGAGCGACACTTTTTATCTTGTTAGGCGAATTTGATGGAGAAACTCAATATAGACGCTTGTCCGCTATGTGGTGGCGCGCAGTTGGAACACGTCATGGACTGCACGGACTTTTATGCTTCGGGCGAGCGATTTGAACTCTGCTCGTGCGAGCGATGCGGCTTTTTGTTCACCCAAGGAGCGCCCGTCGAGGCCGAGATGGGCAAATACTACGCCTCCCCCGATTACATTTCGCATACCGACACGCGCAAGGGCGCCATGAACTCCGTGTACCACGTGGTGCGCTCCCTCATGCTGCGGCGCAAGGCCCGATTGGTGAGCCGCGAGGCGCACCGCAAGACGGGACATCTGCTCGACATCGGCGCCGGCACCGGCTATTTCGCCCACGCCATGGCGCGTCGGGGATGGGATGTGGCGGCGGTGGAGAAAAGCGAGGCGGCGAGAGCCTTCGCCAAGCAACGATTCGACCTCGAGCTGAAGCCCGAGACGGCGCTCGCGGAGCTGGAAGCCGGGAGCTTCGACGTCATCACCCTGTGGCACGTGATGGAGCACCTCGAACCCTTGAACGACACCTGGAAGCGCTGCCACGATTTGCTGACAGGGAAAGGAAGGCTCGTGGTGGCCGTGCCCAACTGTTCCTCTTACGACGCCCAACGCTACGGCGCCGACTGGGCCGCCTACGACGTGCCCCGCCACCTGTGGCATTTTACCCCCGACACGATACACCAGCTGGCCACCAAGCACGGCTTCGTGATGACGGCCCGCCACCCCATGCCGTTCGACGCCTTTTACGTATCCATGCTCAGCGAGAAGCATCGGGGCAGCTCCTTCGCTTTCGCACGGGGACTGTACACGGGAACATTGGCGTGGATCAGCGCGTTAAGGCAGAAGGAGCGGAGCAGCTCCATGATTTACGTTTTCAGGAAGAAGAGATGAAGCCGATGGAAAAGAAACCCAAACATAAGGGCGGCTCCGGCCTGCTCGACATGCAGTTCGTTACCTCCAGCGTGAGCATCATGCTGGTGCTGCTGCTGTTGGGACTGGTGGTGTTCTTCGTCCTCACGGCCCGCAACCTGTCGGACTACGTGCGCGAGAACATCAGTTTCTCCATCCTCCTGAGCGACGACACGAAGGAAGCCGACGCGCTGAAGCTGCAAAAACGGCTCGACCGGGAACCCTTCGTGAAAGAGACGCAATACATCTCCAAGCGACAGGCGCTGGAGGAACAGACCGAGGCGATGGGCACCGATCCCCAGGAGTTTCTGGGCTACAACCCCTTCCGCCCCTCCATCGAGATCAAGCTACGGGCCGACTACGCCAACTCGGACAGCATCGACAAGATAGAAAAGCAAGTGCGGCAGAACAGCGACATACAGGACGTGCTCTACCGCAAGGAGCTGATCGATGCCGTGAACGACAACATACGCAACATCAGCCTCACGCTGCTGGCGTTGGCGGTGGTGCTGGCGTTCATCTCTTTCGCGCTCATCAACAACACCATACGGCTGGCCATCTACTCGCGGCGCTTCCTCATCCATACCATGAAGCTGGTGGGAGCGAGTTGGGGATTCATCCGCCGTCCGTTCCTGCTGAAGAACGTGTGGAGCGGTGTCGTGGCCGCCGCCGTGGCCGACGCCATCCTGCTGGGTGCGGCCTACTGGGCTGTGAGCTACGAAGCGGAACTGCTGCGTGTCATCACTCCGGGGGTGATGCTCGTGGTGTGTGGCAGCGTGCTGCTGTGTGGTGTCGTGATCACCTGGCTGTGCGCTTACTTCTCCATGAACAAGTATTTGAAGATGAAGGCCAACGCCTTGTATTATATATAGAGAATAGAAAACTTTAATATTGCTTGATATGACAGACAAACGACAATTTGCCTTTGATAAAGTGAACTTTATCCTGCTGGGCATCGGGATGGCGGTGGTGATCATCGGTTTCCTGTTGATGACGGGACCCTCGTCGTCCGAATCGGCTTTCCAGCCCGACATTTTCAGTGTGCGTAGAATCAAGGTGGCGCCGGTGGTTTGCCTCATCGGCTTCCTGTCGATGATCTACGCCGTGCTCCGCAAACCTAAGACGGCAACGGAGGAATAAGCGGGCATGGAAGATTTGAGCATACTGCAGACCATCATTATCGCCATCGTGGAGGGACTTACGGAATTCCTGCCGGTGTCGTCCACGGGACACATGATGATCGCGCAGAACCTGTTGGGCGTGCGGAGCACGGAGTTCGTCAAGGCCTTCTTGGTCATCATCCAGTTTGGCGCCATCCTCTCGGTGGTGTGGCTGTACTGGAAACGGTTCTTCCGCGTCAACCGCGAGCCTGTGCCCGAGGGTACTTCGGCCGTGCGGCGGTTGCTGGTTCGCTTCGACTTCTATTGGAAATTGCTGGTGGCGTTCATCCCCGCGGCGGTGCTGGGCTTCATCTTCAGCGACAAGATCGACGAGTTGCTGGAGAGTGTGGAGGTGGTGGCGGTGATGCTGATCGTGGGAGGCGTGTTCATGCTGTTCTGCGATCGCGTCTTCTCCAAGGGCAGTCCCGACACGGTGCTGACCGAGAAGCGGGCGTTTCGCGTCGGTTTGTTCCAGTGCGTCGCCATGATACCGGGTGTGTCGCGCTCCATGGCCACCATCGTGGGTGGCATGTCGCAGCGGCTGACGCGCAAGGACGCCGCCGAGTTCTCCTTCTTCCTGGCCGTGCCCACCATGTTCGCCGCTACCTGTTACAAGCTGCTGAAGCTACTGATGTCCGAAGGGGGCGTTGAGCTGTTGCGCGACAACCTCTCGGCGCTCGTCATCGGCAATGTAGTGGCTTTCGTGGTTGCCCTGCTGGCTATCAAGTTCTTCATCAGCTTCGTCACGAAGTATGGTTTCAAGGCGTTCGGGTGGTACCGCATCATTGTGGGGGGCATCATTCTGGCGCTCATCCTGTCGGGACATTCGCTGGAGATCGTATAGAAAGGAACGGGAGACGGCAGGTATGATGAATTTCACGAAAGGCGAAACGCTCCGCTTCAACAAGCCCCTGGGTTGGACTTCGTTCAAGCTGGTGTGGACCGTGCGCAACCAGCTCACCCGCCGGCTGGGCGTGAAAAAGCTGAAGGTGGGGCACGCCGGGACGCTCGACCCGTTGGCCACCGGGGTGATGATCGTATGCACGGGCAAAGCCACCAAGCGGATAGAGGAGCTGCAAGGACAAACCAAGGAGTACGTGGCCACGCTCCGGCTGGGGGCCACCACGCCTTCGTACGACTTGGAGCACGCCGTGGACGCCACCTATCCCACCGCCCACATCACCCGCCGTCTGGTGGAGGAAGCGCTCGAGCGTTTCACGGGTGCCATCGAGCAGGTGCCGCCCGCCTACTCGGCCTGCATGGTCGACGGCAAGCGGGCCTACACGCTCGCGCGCAAGGGGAAAGCGGTGGAGCTGAAGGCGAAGACGCTCGTCATCGACGAGATTGAGCTGCTCGACTGCTCGCTCGACACGCCGGAGCCTACGCTCCGTGTCCGCGTGGTGTGTGGCAAGGGCACGTACATCCGCGCCTTGGCGCGCGACATCGGCGAGGCGCTCCATAGCGGGGCGCACCTCACGGCATTGGTCCGCACGCGTGTGGGCGACGTGCGGCTGGAAGATTGTCTCGACCCCGAGAGCTTCAGGGATTGGCTCGACGGGCAGGAGATAGCGACAGATGAAGAAGATATTAACGTAAAAAGCAAATAGGTATGAAGTTATCGCAATTCAGGTTTAAACTGCCCGAGGACAAAATAGCGCAGTATCCCTCGAAGTATAGGGACGAGTCGCGGCTGATGGTCCTGCACCGCCAGACCGGGGAAATAGAGCACAAGATATTCAAGGACGTGCTGGATTACTTTGGCGACAAAGACGTGTTCATCTTCAACGACACGAAGGTGTTCCCCGCCCGGCTGTATGGCAACAAGGAGAAGACTGGCGCGCGCATAGAGGTCTTCCTGCTGCGCGAGCTTAACGAGGAGTTCCGCCTCTGGGACGTGCTGGTGGATCCGGCGCGCAAGATACGTATCGGCAACAAGCTCTACTTCGGCCCCGACAACTCGATGGTGGCCGAGGTCATCGACAACACCACCTCGCGCGGACGCACCCTCCGTTTTCTCTACGACGGGCCGCACGACGAGTTCAAGAAAGCGCTCTACGCGTTGGGCGAGACGCCCCTGCCGCACTCCATCATCCACCGTCCCGTGGAACCCGAGGACGCCGAGCGCTTCCAGTCCATCTTCGCCAAGAACGAGGGTGCGGTAACCGCGCCCACCGCCAACTTGCACTTCAGCCGCGAGCTGATGAAGCGCATGGAGATCAAGGGCATAGAGTTCGCCTTCATCACCCTGCACCCGGGGCTGAGCAGCTTCCGCGACATCGATGTCGAGGACCTCACCAAGCATAAGATGGATTCCGAGCAGATGTCCGTCGACGCCAAAGCCGTAGAGGTCGTGAATCGCGGACGCGACAACGGGTCGAACATCTGTGCCGTGGGAACCACTGCCATGCGCGTGATCGAGAGTGCCGTGGGAACCGACGGGCACCTGAAGGAGTTCGACGGATGGACCAACAAGTTCATCTTCCCCCCCTACCAATTCACCGTGGCCAACGCCATGATCTCCAATTTCCACCTGCCCCTCTCTACCTTGCTGATGATTACCGCCGCCTTCGGGGGTTACGAGCAAGTGATGAACGCCTACCAGGTGGCGCTGAAAGAGGACTATCACTTTGGCACTTATGGCGACGCCATGCTTATCGTTGAATAGTGATTGGCGAGAGTTCACCACAGAGGACACAGAGTTGCACAGAGTTTTTTATTATTGAACTTTTGCAAGTAACTGCTTATTCTCCTTCGGGCAAGTCCGCACCCCAGCGGGGTGCGGAGACTCATCGTTTATCGTAATAAAAAACTCTGTGCAACTCTGTGTCCTCTGTGGTGAACTCCCACTACCCACTAATCACTAATCACTAATCACTAAATGCACGTTTACCTCGGTCTTGGCACCAACCTCGGCGATAAGGAGTTGAATCTTCGCCGCGCCGTGCGGGAAATAGGGGAGCGGATAGGGACTGTCGTATCCCTGTCCGCTTTCTACCTCACGCCCCCGTGGGGCTTCGCTTCCGACAACGACTTCCTCAACGCCGCCGTCGGTGTCGACACCCCGCTCCCGCCGCTTGAGGTGCTGGCCCGCGCGCAGCGGATAGAGCGGGAGATGGGGCGCGCGCGCAAGTCGGCCGCCGGCATCTACCACGATCGTCCGATCGATATCGACCTCCTGCTCTACGACGACCAGGTGCTCTCGCTCGTCACTCCCGAGGGAGATCGGTTAGTCATCCCCCATCCCCTCATGGCCGGGCGCGACTTCGTGATGCGTCCCATGGCCGAGATCGCCCCCGACGTCGTGCATCCTGTTCTCGGAAAGACGATGCGGGAGCTTTTTTATTCCGTCAAGATTGGGTAAATCGGCCGATTGATGCTATCTTTGTCGCCAGTAGTATTAATCTCCTCACATTGAAGAACCTATGAATAGAAAGAAAACGCTTTCCATCCTTGGCGGACTGGCTCTTTGTCCGTTCGTCGCCAACGCGCAAGTGTCGCCGCCTCAACCGCAGGCTTTCGGCTACAGTCCCAACTTCCAGGAGATCCGCGTGGACGCCTCCCGCCTGGCGCGGGTGGACGCCCTGTTGCGCGAGTACGTGGACAAAGGCATCCTACCGCACGCCCTTACCTTCGTGGCCAGGGAAGGGCAAGTGATCCACCACAAGGCCTTCGGCTACCGCGACATGGAGAAGAAGATACCCCTGCGCGAAGACGACATTTTCCGCATGTATTCGCAGACGAAGGCCATCGTCACCACGGCGCTCATGACGCTGTTCGAACAAGGGAAGTTCCAGCTCGACGACCCCGTGTCGAAATACATCCCCGAGATGACCAACCAGGTGGTGGACAACGGCGAGAAGCCGAACGCCGTCCATCCGCGGACGCGCGAAGCGGTCTCGCCCGTCCTCATCCGCCACCTGATGAGCCACACTTCGGGCATCTCGCACATCAGGCGCGAGCATGGCACCAAACCCAAGGAATATGCCACGCTGGCCGACTACGTGAAAGATCTCGTCCAGGCCCCGCTCGTCTACGACCCCGGCACGGGATGGAATTACCACCCGGCGTCGGACGTATGCGCCTACCTGGTGGAACTCTTCTCGGGCAAGAGCCTGCGAGAATACCTGGAGGAGGCTCTCTTCGCCCCGTTGGGCATCACGGACATGGCCTACTATTACGATAAATCGTACGCCGCCCGCTTCGTCAACATCTACCAGGAAAAAGAGGGACGCCTACAGCCCGTGACGATGTGGAGCGGACGCGAACCCTTCGGCGACGACCGACGATTCGCCCAGGGCGGCACCGGATTGAACGGCACGATAGAGGGCTACGCCCGTTTCTGCCAGATGATATTGAACGGCGGGACGTTCAACGGCAAGCGCGTGCTGGGACGGCGCACCATCGAAGTCATGGCGAAGAACCAAATCGTCTCGCCCCGCGAGCTGGCCAATAACTTCCGCTTCGGACTGGGATTCCAGATCTACCGAGGCGACGGCAAGGATTGGGAAGTCCAGACCGGCGATTCGCCCATGATCTCGGGAGGATCCCTCTCGTGGGGAGGCATGGCCAATACCGACTACCTCATCGACCGCGAGCAGAAGATGATCGTCTTGCTCTATACCAACCGTATCCCCGACACGAAAGTGTGGGAGAAGTTCCTCAACACCGTGTACCAGGCGCTGGAATAAGCCGCCGCATATAATTCCAATGACAGCATGACAAGGAAGATAACCACACTCGCCATCGGCTTATGCGCGCTGGCCGCCCAGGCCCAGAACTCCGGCTCGATGGCCATGCGCAAGCTACAGATGGCCGAGTTCGCCATCAGCCACCTCTACGTGGACAAGGTCGACGACAACAAGCTGGTCGAGGAGGCCATCGTGAAGATGCTCTCCCAGCTCGACCCACACTCCACCTACGCCAACGCCGAGGAGGTGAAGAAGATGAACGAGCCGCTAAAAGGCAACTTCGAGGGCATCGGCGTCCAGTTCCAGATGGCCGACGACACCCTGCTGGTGATACAGCCCGTGACCGGAGGCCCGTCGGAACGGGTAGGCATACTGGCGGGCGACCGCATCACCGCCGTGAACGACAGTGCCATAGCCGGGGTGAAAATGAGCACGGAGGACATCATGAGCCGACTGCGCGGACCCAAAGGCTCGAAGGTCAACCTCACCATCGTGCGCCGGGGCGTGAACGAACCGCTCACCTTCACCGTGAAGCGCGACAAGATACCCATCCATAGCCTCGAGGCCGCCTACATCATCCAGCCGCGAGTGGGCTACATACGCGTCGACCGCTTCGGGGCCACCACCGCCGACGAGTTCAAGGTCGCCATGGCCGATCTCAGGAAAAAGGGGATGGAAGACCTGGTGCTCGACCTCCAGGGCAACGGCGGCGGATACCTGAATGCCGCCATCGACTTGGCCAACGAGTTCCTCGCCCAAAAGGAGCTGATCGTATATACCGAGGGGCGCAACTCGAGGCAGAACGATTTCTACGCCCGCGGCAACGGCGGATTCCAGAAGGGGCGCCTCATCGTATTGGTCGACGAGTACACCGCGTCGGCCAGCGAGATCGTGAGCGGCGCCGTGCAGGACTGGGACAGGGGACTCATCGTGGGGCGACGCACCTTTGGAAAGGGATTGGTGCAAAGGCCCATCGACCTTCCCGACGGCTCCATGATCCGCCTCACCGTAGCCCGCTACTACACCCCTTCCGGACGCTGCATACAGAAGCCCTACGAGCGTAAGGAGAACTACAACGCCGACGTCATCGAACGTTTCAACCGGGGCGAGCTGATGCACGCCGACAGCATACACTTCCCCGATTCGCTGCGGGCGCATACCAAGAAGCTGGGACGCGTCGTGTATGGGGGCGGAGGCATCATGCCCGACTACTTCGTTCCTATCGACACCACCCGCTACTCCGATTACCACCGTGCCCTCGTGGCGAAAGGCGCCATCATCAAGTGCACCCTGGGATACGTCGAGAAGCATCGCAAGGAACTGGCCGCGCGCTACAAGAAGTTCGACGCGTTCAACGAACGTTTCCAGGTCGACGACGCGATGCTCGCCACCCTCCGCCAACTGGGCGAGCGGGAAGGCGTGAAGTTCGACGAGAAAGGGTACGAGCGTGCCCTGCCCCTCATCAAGGCGCAGCTCAAGGCGCTCATAGCCCGCGACCTGTGGGACATGAGCGGATACTTCCAGGTCATCAACGCGACCAACCCGAGCGTGCGGAAAGCGCTGGAGATCCTCAACCAAGGCGAATACCGGTCGCTAAAGGGACGCGTCTACCCCACAGGCGCGGGCAACGGCAAGAACAATGAATATACCTCAAAAAATAATGATCGTATGATTAAAGTAAAGAAGATCAATGAACCTGTCTCCGACGCCGCGGCATTGCCCGCGTTGCTCGACAAGGAAGGCGTCGGCTTCGAGCCGATAGCGAATGTCAACTGGGCGGAATACCCGTACCGGCCCGAAGTGAAGTTCCGCGTCGCCCATACCGACGACGCCATCCTGCTGCACTACCAAGTGAAGGAAGCGAGCGTACGCGCCCGCTACGCCACCGACAACGCCCCCGTGTGGACCGACTCGTGCGTGGAGTTTTTCTCCATCCCCGCCTCCGACGGCATCTACTACAACCTGGAATGCAACTGCGCCGGCACGGTGCTGCTGGCCGCCGGTCCCGCCCGCGAAGGGCGCGAGCAGGCCCCACCCGAAGCCACTTCGCTGATACGACGCTGGGCCAGCCTCGGCCACGCGCCGTTCGAGGAACGCGTGGCCGACACCACGTGGGAGGTGGCGCTCATCATCCCTTACAAGGCTTTCTTCAAGCACCACATCGAGTCGCTCGACGGGCAAACGCTACGCGCCAACTTCTACAAATGCGGCGACGAGCTGCGCACGCCCCACTTCCTCTCGTGGAATCCCATCGGGACGGCTACGCCCGACTTCCACCGACCGGAATTCTTCGGAGAGCTGAGGTTTGAGCGATAATCCGAAATAAATGATTAGTGATTGGCGAGAGGGAGTTCACCGCAGATTACACAGATTCGCACAGATTTTGTAATGATCGGCATGAAGAGACGTGGCATGCCGCGTCTCACCATTCGCGTGCCAAACCCTCGTCATTCGCGTGCCATGTCTTCGCTATTCGCGAACCATTGGATTCGGTGCCCTGCAAGGGCTGAAATGTGGCTGAAAGCCTATGCCTGAATGGGCTGCTTAACCCAGCCCAACGTAGAGCGAGGAACGAGCGGCATGCCCCGGTTCCCGCGTGTGTGTGGCGTTGCGGGGTAAGCCCGGCTTATCCCTCCCCCGCTTCTGGATCGGCGTGCCGCGCCACCAACCATTCGCCCAGCGTGCGGGTCTCCTTGCTGAAGGCCGCGCCGATCTTCACCAACCGCTTGCCGC
>JAISIZ010000019.1 GCA_031261785.1 Mediterranea sp. (in: CFB group bacteria) | reverse complement strand
ATCGGCGCGAAAGGTTACGCCATCCCCTACGAGGCCGACGGCCGCACGGTGGTGAAAGTCGGCATCAACTACGACAAGCAGACAAGGGGTATCACGGGCTGGAAAATAGAATAGGAACTCGGCTTCGCTGCGGCATCCCCGACTGAATTTACGCGAGTTGAACACTCGGCTTGCATGTCACTTATAAATCGGTATGTTGATTGTTCTTCCCTCCCCTACTTTGTGGGACGGTTTAGAGTTACTTCATTGCGGGTTTGTTACGAAATCTAATCATTTCTGTTTTGCGAGGCTGCGGCTATGTCAAATGCTTTTGGTTTTCAGATTATCCACGTTATAGTTGATGAATAGCGCGTATATCGTCAATAATCCAAATGTTCTCTCTATTTTTCTCCTTCCGCGTCGCTCAATAACGAACAAACATGCTATCTTCGCGAATCATAACCTTCATACCTCAATACCGAATGGCTAAGAAAAAGAAGACAACCGCCTCGGCACAGCAACCGCTATCGCCGGAACGATACATCAGGGAACGGGCGCGGACGCTCCCTATCGAGGAATGCCTCGTCACGGCAGATTTGCGTCTGGACGGGATGGCCTCCCTCTGCGTGGCGCGCAGGCACAAGCAAGGTACCTATACCGTAGGCTTCTATCTCGTGGACCTGTTCTGCCTCGGCGTGAAAGATTCGATGTACCAGTTCAGCGTCTCCGAAGAGGAGTACGAGGAGATGCTGGATGGCCTTTACGGCGTTACCGGTTTCGAGACCATCGACTACTCGCGGGCGCATAGCATCATCTACGGCGCCGTGGCGTACGCCGAGCGCCTGGGCATAGCCCCCTGCGAGGAGTTCGCGCTGACCAAATACATCCTCGAGGACGCCGAGGCCGACATCCCCCGTGTCGAACAAGAATTTGGCGACCACGGACAACCCCATCTCATCGTCCACTCCAAGCTCGAGGCGAGCAAGTACATCCCCATCCTCGAGAAGAAGCTCGGCAAGGACGGATTCAAATTTACCCTGCTCGACGGGATGGGCGAAGCGTACGAAGAGGAACTCGACGAATACGAAGCATGGGACGACGAGGAAGATGACGACGAGGAGGACGAACATTCCCCGTGGGGGATGGGAGAATTTAGCGCCATGATGGAGGCCTTCAAGTCCTTGCCGCCCGAAGAGCAAGAACGCCAGATCGTGGAGACTTTAAGCAAGTTGATGAGGCAGCGCGCCGAGGACGACGAAAAGTTTCCCATGGTGACCTATACGTTTCGGCATCCACGCTATGCGGAGACGCTGGACGTAGAGAACGAGGAAGCTATCGAGATGCTCGACAAGGACGGGCACGAGCCGCTGACCAAGGAAGAGATCGACTTCATACTGTCCCTGCCGCGCGAATCGATGGCGGGTGACCTGGAGCAGGCGGCCTTGTACGAGATGGGACGGGGGCTCAGGCTTATGGAAGATAGTGAAGACGCTCCCGATTCGTTCGAGACTGACCGCCTGATACACGTGGTGTACCTACTGGGCACGGTGAACACGTCCCGCAGCCTGGGCGTCGTGCTCGAGATGCTTCGGCAGGACAGCTATTTCCTTTTCATGTTCGACAACTGGGACCTATCAGCCTTAGTCCCCACGCTCTACCTGCTGGGACGTGAGCGGTTGAACGAGCTTATGCATTTCGTCCTGGAACCGGGACTGGATTCGTACAGCCACCGCTACGTGTTCTTCGTGCTCGAGCAAATCATCTTCCACGAACCCCAGCGCAGGGAGGAGGCGCTGGCTTGGCTCAAGGAGGTGGCCGACCTCTACGTCAACGACATGGCCGACCGCGTCTACTGCGATGGCTGCATGGGTGCCTTCCTCATCAACACCCTCGTCGAGGTCAAGGCTACGGAACTTCTGCCCGAAATGGAAGCCCTCTTCGCCACCGGCTTGATAAACACGGATTTCATCGCGAGCCTGGAACAGGCGAAAATCCTCATGGACGCGGACGATGAAGACTACCAGTGCCCCGTGGATATCTACGAACGTTACGAGAACTTCGACATGTATTAGCGAGGCCGGATGAATGCCTAACAAAGATAAACGTAAAAGCGTTTGTTTTTAACGGAATTTCTCTCGTTTGCTCTGAGAGAGAGCCTTCATGGGCCTGTGGCAGGCAGCTCTTGTTTCTCTATCCACGCGCTGATCTACCGGATAGATTCTTAGGGCTGACGCGAGCCTCGTCAATATTCATATTCTATTCCCATCTCATTCATCCGCTCTACTTGTTTCTTCCCATCATGATACATTTCGGCAGAAATGCCGAGCCTCTCCATCTCTTTTTCCGTCGCGTCAAGGATATACCTGTTCGCTTCGTAGTCATATCGGATTAAACTATATACGATCATATCTTTATTGGTCTGATACAGATAAACGAGTTCTTTGTCCGGCGCGAAAGGCCGTTCCTCATTGGGTGGCGGATTGTCCGCGTCTGGGGAATTGTCATTGCAAGATGACGCGCAAGCGATGAGCAATGCCGCGAATAAAACAGGGATTCTATTCTTCCGCTTTATCGGGTATATCGATCTATTTGTCTTCATACTACTGCTGTATATTCGTTTTATAGGTGAACGTTATAGGGATAAACTGGATCGCTTTGGATTTATAATTCAGCAAGATCAAAACGTATCTATACACTTGGCCGTCTTCCGAATTGTTCTTGATGTGATCCAATTCGGAAGTAGGTAGTATGTCCTTGATTAGAGGGCCGCCATCTCTTGCTTCGACTTGGCTTGAGCTACTGAAAGGTTTGAGTATCGTCGCGGTTGTGGGCATCCACTCTCTTCCTTTGTATTTTTCGGGCAAGCCTTCTCTGTAAGTTAGATGCAATCGGGCGTAGCTGTATGAATACCGTTGCTTGTTTGCTTTGTACAGTTGTCCATTGGCGTCAATATATAGGTTTTGGTTTTCGGCCAAATAGACATCTGGCGAATGGATTTCAATATGCTGAAGTTCGCTTTTGTTCCCATTCGCGTCGGTTATTTCAAGGAATACGACTATTTTCTCGTCTCGACTTTGTGATTGCACCGTTAGCTTCGGGACATTCGTCTCTATCCAACGAATCTCCTCGTTGGGGTATTTTATGCCCCAGTGATACGTCAAATCTCCGTTTGGCTCTTGGAGGCGATCGTCGCATGGAGTGTCAATGCATTCGGCGTTTATCTCATAATCTCCGGATTTGGGAGAGACGGTTAAAACGAATCTGGGCATTCCAGCCATCGCCATCCGGCTATGCGCAGGTCCCTCGCGCGACATCGCGGGCTTCTGTTTCATCGCATAAGATTCCTGTGGATAAGTTACTGTGGCGAGAGTCATGATTGTCATCGCAAACGCCATGAAATGAAGGGATCTTTCCATCTCTAATCGATTTTAAATAAAAAATGCCGTGTAATCACACCGCGAATATATAGTATGCGTTTGATATAATGGGATACAGACATTATGTTGCACGGCATATTTCTGATAAACCCGGCAGCAAATTTCCGGGCTATTGAACCAACAGTCCCATCGAGATACCGGTAATGCCATAATCTGTGCCAATCTGTGCAATCTGCGGTGAATCGGATTCAGCCTGAAAACTCCGTGCAACTCTGTGTCCTCCGTGGTGTATGACTTGCAAAATCAATCCAAATAGAACGTAAAACGTTCATCCCGCCTTTGTCCCGGCTTTATACCTATATGGTATAGTGCGCTTTCAGCATGTATAAAGCGAAGCAGAGATTCGCCTACCTGTTGGAAGAATGGGGAATAATCGAGATTAGCACGACATTTATGTAACTCGCTTTATATCAATAGTATTGCTATGTGGCACAAAAAAGTTGCGCAATTTTAGCCTCGATTATAGTTGGCGTTCCAAAAAGATTGTATATATTTGCCATTGCAAAGAGCAGGAGAGCTTTTTGACGGAATCTCCATGAATTTTAGAGGGTGTTTCTTCGGGGTGACAAGCTTCGGGAAGTTTTGAAAGGCTGTTTCCGCAGGGAATGGCAGTGAGGAACTTTTTGGGGAATTGTCTCTGCGGGGAAACGTGATGAGAACATTTTATTGCTGTGATTTCCTCGCGGAAACGGTGCCGAGCAATTTTTCAGGGCCGATTTCCCCGCGTCGAGGTGGCCAAAAAATTTTTTTGGAATGATTTCCTCGCGGTCGAAGTGGCGAAAAAAAGTTTTTGGGCCGGTTTCTCAGCGGAAATGTCATGAAACATTTTTTTTCGCCTGATTTCCTCGCGGAAATTTGCGATAAAATGTTGCAGGGCATAATTTCCTGGCGGAAATTTGGGCAAAACATGTTGCAGGGCATAATTTCTCAGAAGAAATCTGCGTGAACAAAATGTTTCATGACATTTCCTGGAGGAAATTTGACCAAAACATGTTGCAGGGCATAATTTCTCAGCGGAAACAGGGCCAAACATTTTTTTTCGCCCGATTTCCTCGCGGAAATTTCGCCGAAACTTTTTGGTCAGCCGTTCTTCTCGCGAAGAAGATTGCCCGGAGACGTCTTTCGACGCTCATCTTACCTCTTTGACGTTCATCGGATATGCCGATAGTGTTTTTATAAAAATGTTCAATGTAAACGGAGAGATCAATGATGAAAAAGATCAAACCCATCAGCTTACCGAAGCTGAGTAACGGAACGCACTACGCTTTTCATTACGAAATGCTGGAGCGTCTGAACGGCGACGCGAAAGTGAAGTCGAAAGTCGCCGACGAACTGAAGGCCTACGAGAAAGCCTTCAAGGAAGAGGAGAGATTGTTGGCGCTCTCGAGGAAGAGCTTCCTGACCGACGAGATCAAGGAAGCCGACTCGGTGCGCGACAACGCTTACACCTTGTTCCGCAACGCGGTGAAGACATTCGTGAAAATCCCGGAGGAGAAGATGAGATCGGCCGGGCAACGACTTTGGCAAGCTCTGAAGGACTACAACATCGACGTCCGTGCGCCTTTCTACAAGCAAACGGGACTGATGACGAAGTTGCTCAAAGAGCTGGAAAGCAAGTACAAGGCCGAGGTGGAGGAACTCAACCTCGGCTCGCTGGTCGAAATCATGCGCGGCAGCAACGACACCTTGCGCAAGGCCATCTACAAGCGTAACGACGAGAAGAGCGAAAAGCTGCCCGGCGCGGCCAAGGCGGCCCGCAAGGAGGTGGACGATGCCTATAAGGCGGTGGTGGAGCGCATCAACGCCCTCGTGGTCGTGGAGCGAACCACCGAATACAACCCGTGCATCGACGGCATGAACGGCTTGATCGACTACCAGCGGAAGCAACCGGCCGACGCGAAAGAAAAGACCCCGGACACGGATCCCGCCAACGGCACCGGCGGCACCGGCGGCGAGGAAATCCCCGATCCCGTCGCCCCGACACCTACGCCTGGCGACGGCGGCACCACCGGAGGACCCACCGGCGGCGCGACCGGCGGCGGCGAGGATGAACTACCCGACCCGCTTGCCTAAGCCAGCGACAGAGATGGCGCGGATTCCCAACGGAAGGAATCCGCGCCATTCGCGCTTATTCACGCGGAATTTTTCCTTGTCGTCTTCCAATATATAGCAGATGCCCTTATTCCAACATAACATCCTAAAAAGACAAACAGCTGCCTGTACCATGAAGATACACGCCGCCTACCAGACTTATGCCGCCTATTTTCTTGACCCTGCGATCCAAACGAACATCCGCGACGGCAAAGAGGAACAGTTTCAAGAGGCCTTCCTACGGGAACTCTTCGTGAAAGTGCTTGGCTATACACTCAATCCCTCTCCAAACTACAATCTGATAACCGAGAGAAAGCATGTAACGGATGCCCAAAAGGCGGATGGCGCGATTCTCGTTGATGGAGCGGTGAAAGCCGTAATTGAGCTAAAAGACCATAAAATCACCGACTTGAAGCAGATCGAAGCTCAGGCGTTCGGCTATAAGAATAACAACTTGAACACTCCCTACGTCATTACCTCCAATTTTGAGAAGCTGCGCTTTTACATAGACAATTCCATTGACTACGAGGAGTTCCACCTATTCAATTTATCGGAAGACGATTTCGCCACGATGTGGCTCTGTCTGGCTTACGATAATCTTTCCATCGACTTACCCAAACGCTTGAAAGCCGAGTCAACCCGTACAGAGGAACATATCACCAAACAATTATATAAAGACTACTCCGCGTTCAAGCGAGCTTTGTTTGAAGACCTTACGAAAAATAACCCAACGGTTGACAAATTACTCCTTTTCCGCAAAACCCAGAAAGCACTCGACCGATTGCTCTTCGCATTCTTCGCCGAAGACAAGGGACTACTCCCACCAAACTCCATGCAGCGCATCATTGAACAATGGGAAGAGCGCAATGCCGATCCACTCCATAAGTATCAACCTTTGTACAGCCGTTTAGCCCTATACTTCCATTATATAGATATAGGGCATAAAGGAAAGAAAGAAGATATCTTTGGTTATAATGGTGGACTATTCCAAACAGATGACGTACTGGATAGCCTGCTCTTCAGTGACCATATCTTAAAAGACAATATTCTGAAACTCTCTTCGTACAATTACGATACAGAAGTCAATATAAACATCTTGGAGCATATACTCGAAAACAATTTAAAAGAAATAGAAAAGATAACCGCGCAAACAGCAAGGGGATTCATCCCCTTGCCAAAAACCACCGCCACCACCATCTCCACCTCCACCCCCCAAAAAGACCGCCTTTTTCCCCCCTTGCGCCATATCCCCACACATATCATAGAAAACACCTTAGGCAAACTCTGTGCGGACAAGAAGGCCAAACTCAATCTTATAGACACCGACTTCTTCATTGACAAGGACCGAACAAAGAAGCAAAAGCAACACCTGCTCGACATTCTCAATACATATAGAGAATGGCTATTATCCCTAACGATATGCGACCCCGCTTGCGGCAGTGGCGTTTTCTTGAATGCGGCACTCGACTTCCTGATGAAAGAACATCATTATATCGACGAGCTAAACACCAAGATCTTCGATTCAAGCATCGTGTTCCCCCATATAGAGAATACGATTCTGGAAAATAACCTCTATGGAGTAGGTCTCAATGAAGAAAGTGTGGAAATAGCCAAACTTACCCTTTGGCTTCGCACCGCACAACCGCATCGTAAGCTCAATTCGCTCAATAATAACATCAAATGCGGAATTTCTCTAATTGCCGGCGACAAGGCATTCGATTGGCATAAAGAGTTTCCTCTGGTCTTCAAGCCCAAAAACAAGAAAGCATTCCACATTGTGACAGCTATACACGATAGTCGCACTTCCCAACGAATGATAAAGCATAAGGTTCGAGAGAAACGCTTTAACGGGACGCTGCCCGAACCTCAAGTTCATCCATTGAGCGGAGAAGACGAACTCATTATCACTCAAACGATTGCCGACATTGTCAAAGAGGACAAGCTGAACGTGCTGGCTTACAATATCTGTCGTGACCACCTACATCTTTTGTTGGTGTGCGAGGAGGAAGAGATTGTGGACATTGTAAAAAAGATAAAAGGTCGTTCCTCTCGTGCGTACCACCAGGTCAAGGGGATGAATCCCCTTGTCAAGAACGAGGGCGAACGCTCCATTTCACTTTGGACGCAGAAATATGGTTGCATAGAGATAAGGTCCGATGAACATTTGCAAAACGCCATCGAATACATCCGAAACAACCGCGTCAAACATGGTATGGACCACAGCAAGGGGATTCATCCCCTTGCGAATCCAACAGATAACGCCGACATCGACAATAATCGTTTAAACAAAAATAAATCGGGCGAATTGTGCGGGTGCGGGTGCGGGGGCGGGTGCGGGAGGAGCAAGGGGATGAATCCCCTTGCTGCGGTGATTTCCGATATGACCTGCGATTACGATTACGCTTTTCGGGAAGAGTATAAAGGTGGCTTCGATGTAGTGATTGGGAATCCACCGTATGTTCGCTTTGAACACATCGAGAAAAGCAAAGTCACAGCCACTTCCTCAGAAACTCCAGCACGGCCGCCTGTACCTTGACGCCGCAGTCGTGGGGCATGTCCCACAGCTCGGCGCGCAGGCGGTCGCTGGCCGACTGGCTCTCCCACGCCCGGCGCATCGTGGCGAACGCGTCGCGCACGCCGTCGGGGGCGAAGAGCTTGTCGCGCTCGCCATTGAGGAAGAACATGGCTTTGGGGGCGGCGATGGAGGCGATGTGCGGATAGTCGAGGTAACGGCGGATGCCGGGAAGCTGGTTGACGAAGCCGCCATGCTCGCGCCCATGCTGCCACGACAGCTGCGAATGGGTGGTGACCATCCAGCAGACGGCCGCGCCGGCCTTCACGCGGTCGGTGAGGGCGGCGAGCATCCATGCCCGGTACGCGCCCATCGAGAAGCCCATGCAACCTATGCGCGCGGGGTCGACGAAGGGGAGGGTGGACAGGAACTCGGCCACGTACATGTCTTCGTAGCTCATGTAGCCGCTCAGGCTGCGCCCCAGCATGTAGAAACTGCCCGCCACGTCGGCCAGGTGGCGCCCGTCCTTGGGTTGGTTGCCTTCCTCGCGGCCGCGGTCGCCCCAGAACAGGGCGTCGGTGGCAATCACCACGTAGCCTTGGCGGGCCAGGTAGTCGCCCACGTATTGTCCGCCATAGCACTGCTTGGCCCAGCCGTCGGCATCGGCAAGCACCTCGGCGGGGACGCCGAACGGACGAACCATCTTCTCCTTGCCGATGGTGTAGTGTCCGCCATGGTCGTGCAGGAGCGTCACGGCCGGGAACGGCCCTTCGCCGTCGGGGATGAGGACGTAGGCCTCCACGCGCGAGTAGGCGCTGAGGTTGAACCTGAGCTTACGGGCCAGGTAGCCGTCGCGCCGCTCCTCGCCAGTGACGCGGATGTCGTATCCTGCGGCGCGGGGAGGGGGCGCCAGCATGGCGTCGAAAACGGCGGCGCGCGCCTTGTCCCGCCAGGCCGCGAAATCCGTCTCGGGCGCGTTGCCCCAGGCCAGCGGATAGGTCAGCTCTTTCTTCAACTCGTCGAGAAAGAGCGGCATCCCGAGCCTGATCTCGTATCCTTTCTCGGCCGAAGGCCAGGGGATCTCTTCCCCGGCGGGTTGCGAGAGGAGGGCTACCGGGGCGAGCCAACCCGTCGCGCACACGAACAGCAACAATCGCTTCATCATCTCTGTCTTTCTTTGGTTTACGCAGGCAAAGGAACGCATATTTTTCCGGAGAAACGTGCATTATCTGGCGAATAAGGTGGAATAATTGGAACATTACCCCTCCACCGGCCGTTTATTCTTCATATACAGAGTAATTTATAACGGAAACAACAGACCTGATATGAAAAAGTATTTGCTGACAATGGCGGCCGTGGCCTGCCTCACGCTCTCCGCGGAGGCGCAAAACAACGGAAAGAAATCCCTCTACGACTTCAAGGTGGAGACGATAGACGGCAACACGCTCGACCTCTCCTCGCTCCGCGGGAAGAAGGTACTGGTGGTGAACGTCGCCTCCAAATGCGGGCTGACACCGCAATACGCGCAATTGGAACGGCTCTACCAGGAGTACGCCGGCCGCGGACTGGTCATCATCGGATTTCCAGCCAACAACTTCATGGACCAGGAGCCGGGAAGCAACGAGGAGATCGCGCGGTTCTGCGCGCAAAACTATGGCGTGAGCTTCCCCATGATGGCCAAGATCTCCGTGAAGGGCGACGACATGGCGCCACTCTACCAATGGCTGACGCGAAAGGCGGAGAACGGGGTGGCCGACGCGCCCGTGCAATGGAACTTCCAGAAATTCATGATCGACGAACGGGGACACTGGGTAGGCTTCGCCGCCCCACAAGAGAAACCCTACTCGGACAAGATCGTCGACTGGCTGGAAGGAAACGGATAAAACGGGGCGGTGACGAAAGCCGCGAACTAATCGCCAATCGTTACTCGCCGACCGAAAAAAATCTCTCGAAAGATACGTATTCAATCTCATTCCGCACGAAATGCGGGTGGGCGCTAAGCACGAACATGCCGGTATGTGTTATACCCGTGTGAGGGAGGAGCGCACGCGCTTCTCTCTTTTCACGAGGAATTATCACATTAGTTAGTAACAACCATTAGATTAGATGTATGGAGAGCAAACCTATGAATTTCAAAAGCTCCAATCTACGTAGAGCCTTATTGGTTTTGTTGCTCATGGCAGTTCCTATGCAATGGACTACGGCACAACTCACGTTAGCGACCCAACACTCCACCTTAGGCAAAGCTATACAACAAATCCAGTCTACCTCTAAGTACCGATTCTTCTACAACGACAAGCTGGCTGCCATCCCCGTCGACGGGGCCGACGCCCAGGGAGCCACGGTAGAGGAAGTATTGAACAAGTTGCTGAAAGGCAAGAACATCTCCTACCGGATAGAAGACAACGTCGTCTACCTGCAAGAGAACGCCGCCACGGCTTCCGTGAGCCAAGCGGCCGACGAACGCACCGTCACCGGAACGGTGCTCGACAATAGCAAGCAACCCCTCATCGGCGTGAGCGTACAGGTGAAAGGAACCACCGAGGGCGGAATCACCGACATCGACGGGAATTACCGGATCGTCACCCGGCAGGCCAATCCCATCCTCGTCTTCTCCTACGTGGGATACAAGACGCAGGAGATCGCCGTGAAGGGACAAACCACCATCAACGTCACCCTGGCAGACGACACGGAGACGCTGCAAGAGGTGGTGGTGACGGCATTGGGCATCAAGCGCGCCTCCAAGGCGTTGAGCTACAACGTGCAGCAGGTGAAGGGCGACGACGTGACGGCCAACAAGGACCCGAACTTCGTCAACTCCCTGTCGGGCAAAGTGGCGGGCGTCAACATCAACTCGTCCTCGTCGGGCGTGGGTGGCGTGTCGAAAGTGGTGATGCGCGGTACGAAGTCCATCATGCAGTCGTCAAACACCCTGTACGTTATCGACGGCGTGCCTATGTACTCCAACTTCAGCAAGTCCAACGGTACGGAGTTCGGCTCGAACGGTAACACCGAGCCGATAGCCGACATCAACCCCGAGGACATCGAGTCCATGTCGGTGCTCACCGGCGCGGCCGCCGCGGCGCTTTACGGCTCCGCGGCTGCCAACGGCGCCATCATCATCACCACCAAGAAGGGACAGGAAGGCAAGGTGAACATCAACGTCAGCAGCGACGTGGAGTTCAGCGACCCGCTGGTGTTGCCCCGCTTCCAGACCCGCTATGGCACGGGCGTGGGCGGCGTGAAGGACGACGGCTCCAGCAAGAGTTGGGGACCAAAGTTGACGGACGCCCGCTACTTCGGCTACTCACCGCGCGACGACTATTTCCAGACGGGCGTCATCAGCACGCAGAACGTCTCGTTCTCCACCGGTACGGACAAGAACCAGACCTATGCCTCGGCGGCCGCCGTCAACTCCAAAGGCATCGTACCCAACAATAAGTACGACCGCTACAACTTCACCGTTCGCAACACCACCACGTTTCTACACGACAAGATGACCTTCGACATGAACGCCAGCTACATCCTGCAGAAGGACCGCAACATGGTGAATCAGGGCACGTACAGCAACCCCATCGTGGGCGCCTACCTGTTCCCCCGCGGCAACGACTGGGCCGACATACAAATGTTCGAACGCTATGACCCCGCCCGCCGCATCTACACCCAGTACTGGCCCACGGGCGACGGGGGCATGACGATGCAGAACCCCTACTGGGTGGACTATCGTAACCTGCGCGAGAACAAGAAAGACCGTTTCATCGTGGGCGCAAGCCTGAACTACAAGATACTCAGCTGGCTGGACGTGTCGGGACGCGTGCGCTTAGACAAGACCAACACCGACTACACAGAGAAGATGTACGCCAGCACCAACAACCAGCTCACCGGACTGTCGAACCGCGGCTTGTACGGCATCACCAAGAGCGGCGACACGCAGTTGTACGCCGACTTCCTGGTGAGCGTGAACAAGACGTTCGCCGACGACTGGTCGTTGCAGGCCAACTTCGGAGGCTCGTTCAACGACATGCGCAATGACGCCCTGGCCGTGCGCGGACCTATCGCCGACGATTCGTCCACCTTTGCGGGGGAGAAACCCGGACTGACCAATGTCTTCAACGTGCAGAATCTGAGCACCACCAAGACGTCCAGGCTCCAGTCGGGCTGGCACGAGCAGACGCAATCCATCTACGCCTCGGCCGAGCTGGGATACCGCAGTATCTACTACCTCACGCTGACCGACCGTAACGACTGGCCTTCGCCACTGGCGGGGCCGCGCTCAAAGACCAAATCGTTCAACTACCCATCGGTAGGCGGTTCGATTGTGCTCTCCGAGTTGTTCCATAACCTCAACAAGGATTACCTTTCCTATTGGAAGGTGCGCGGGTCGTTTGCCGACGTGGGTAATGCCTTCAACCGGTACATCTCCAATCCATTTTACCCCATAAACGAAGCCACGGGGCAGTGGGGCAACCTCACCGATTACCCCATGTACGACCTACAGCCTGAGCGAACCTACTCGTTCGAGCTGGGTACCAACCTGCGCTTCCTCAAGCACTTCGAGCTGGATGCCACGTACTACCACGCCAAGACGACAAACCAGACGTTCAACCCGCAGTTACCCGTGGGTGAGTACGCGAACATCTTTATCCAGACGGGAGCCATTCTCAACCAAGGAGTCGAGCTGGCGCTCAACTACTCCAACAAGTGGAAAGACTTTAGTTGGAGCACCGGACTGACTTACTCGATGAACCGCAACAAAATCCTCAAGCTGGCCGATAACGCCATCAACCCCGTCACGGGCGAGCACTTTTCCCTCTCGTCGCTCAACATGGGCGGACTGGGCAGCACACGCTTCATCCTTAAGGAAGGCGGCGACATGGGCGACATCTACTCGCTCATGGACCTGCAACGCGACGACAACGGGAAGATCTATATCAACGAGGCCAACAGCGTGGTGACGAAAGCCCTCGATGCCGACCACTACTTGAAGCTGGGCAGCGTGCTGCCCAAAGGCAACCTGGCCTGGCGCAACAACTTCGGATGGAAGGGACTCAACGTGGCCTTCCTCGTCACGGCGCGCCTGGGAGGCATCGTCTTCTCGCGCACGCAAGCCGTGCTCGACCAGTTCGGCGTCTCCGAAGCGTCGGCCGCGGCCCGCGATCAAGGCTACGTGGCCATCAACGGCGACGACCGCGTGAACCCCGAGAACTGGTACAACGTGGTGGCCGGCGGAACGGCCGTGCCCCAATACTACATCTACTCGGCTACCAATGTACGCCTGCAAGAGGCTTCCATCGGATATACCATACCGAGGAAATGGCTCCGCGGCGTGTGCGACATCAAGGTGTCGCTCGTGGGACGCAACCTGTGGATGATCTACAATAAGGCACCGTTCGACCCCGAGAGCGTGGCCTCCACCGACAATTTCTACCAGGGAATCGACTACTTCATGACGCCCTCCACACGGAACGTCGGATTTAACCTGAGCTTCAAATTCTAAAAAAACAACAAACAAATGATGAAACATAAATTAACAGCGATTATCATGGGTTCGATGACCCTGGCGCTTGCCTCGTGCACGGGGAAGTACCTTGACATCAACTCGAACCCGTACGAAGTGCCCGATCTGAGCGCCGACGGATACGCCCTCGGCTCGGCCATGAATAACTTGGCGGGATGTGTCGTCTCTCCCGACGTCAACACTTGCCAGTTCACCGACTGCCTGTTGGGCGGCCCCATGGGTGGATACCTCGCCGACTCCAACGCCGGGTGGAGCGAGACCATCGGCAACTACAACGCCAAGGACGACTGGACACGGCCGTTCCTCAAGAGCGACAAGATCATCCCCGTGCTCTTCACCAACCTGGCGCAGGTGAAGCAAATATCGCTGAGCACCAACGACCCCGTGCCCTACGCCATCGCCGAGGTCATCAAGGTAGCCGTGATGCACCGCGTCACCGATACCTTCGGCCCCATACCCTATTCCCAGATCGGCAAGGATGGCAACATCGAGACGCCCTACGACTCGCAAGAGAAGGTGTACGACACCTTCTTCCAAGAATTGAACGACGCCATCGCCACCCTCAACGCGCACGCCAACGAGCTGTTCGTGCCATCGGCCGACTACATCTACAAGGGCAACGTGAAGAAGTGGATCAAGTTCGCCAACTCGCTCAAGCTGCGCCTCGCCATACGCATCGCCTACGCCAAGCCCGACCTGGCCAAGCAGATGGCCGAGGAGGCCGTGAACCCCGCCAACGGAGGGCTGATTGAGACCAACGACGACAACGCCAAATGGGACTACTTCGTGACGAGCACCAACCCCCTCTACACCGCCACGCGCTACAACGCCCTGGGCAAGCATACCGACGGCACCGACTGCCTCACGGGAGGTGATTCGCACGCCGCGGCCGACATCATCTGCTACATGAACGGATACAAAGACCCCCGACGCGCCAAGTACTTCACTCCGTCCGAATGGAAAGGGTACGACTACGTCGGCCTGCGACGGGGCATCAAGATTCCCGAGCTGGGCACGGCCGGACATAAATATTCGGGAGTGAACATCGCCACCACCCAGCCCCTCTACTGGCTAAACGCCGCGGAGGTAGCCTTCCTCCGCGCCGAGGGAACGGCCGTGTTCGGCTTCAACATGGGCGGGACGGCCAAGGACTTCTACAACCAGGGCATACGTCTTTCGTTCGAACAATGGGGAGCCGACGGTGCCGACGCCTACCTCAACGACGACACCGACAAGCCACAGACCTATACCGACCCCAACAGCAAGGATTCGTACGCCGCCACACTTTCAAACATCACCGTGAAGTGGGACGACAGCGCCGACAAGGAGCAGATGCAGGAGCGCATCATCACCCAGAAGTGGATAGCCAACTGGCTGCTGGGCAACGAGGCGTGGGCCGACTTCCGCCGCACCGGCTACCCGCACCTCATCCCCGCCAGCACGGAGGGTAACAAGAGCGGAGGTGTGGTGGATTCCAACCGCGGCGCACGCCGCATGCCGCTGCCGCTCGACGAGTTCATCAGCAACAAGCAGAACGCCGAATACGCCGTGGCCAACTACCTCGGCGGTCCCGACAACATGGGAACCGACGTATGGTGGGCGGCGAAGAAGTAATAGTAAACACACAAGATATATATAGGATATGTATATGAGAAAGAGCTTTATATATCGATTGTCGGCCGTGGCGCTGGTAGCCACGGCCCTGGCAACGACGACCTCGTGCAACGACTGGACCGACTCGTCGAGCTTACAGCTCCACAACCCCTCGTTCGAGGAGCAAAACCCGGGGCTGTACGCCGATTACCTCAAGGACCTGCGACGCTATAAGCAGGAGGAGCATAAACTGATGTTCGTTTCGTTCGACAACCCCGCCGGAACGCCCGCCAAGCAGGCCGAGCATCTCACCGACCTGCCCGACAGCGTCGACTTCGTTTGCCTGAACAATCCCGATAACCTCAGTCCCGCCGTGCAGAAAGAGATGAAGGAAGTGCGCGACAAGAAAGGTACGCGCACCCTATATCGCATCGACTACGCGGCGATGGAAGACGCCTGGACAGCCATGCAAAAGGCCGATCCCAACCTGACGGAGGCCGACGCCCTGGACTACATCGCCAAGAACGTGGACGAGCAGCTGGCGCTCTGCGACCGGTACAACTTCGACGGCCTGATAGCCGACTATACCGGACGCTCTACCGTGAGCATGCTTCCCGCCGCGTTGGCGCAGTACGACGGCAGGCAGAAGGCGTTCTTCGGCGCCGTGACGGAATGGCGCGCCAGCCATGCCGACAAGACGCTGGCCTTCTACGGCAACGTGCAATACCTCGTGCCCGCGAACATGGGGATGATGGATCAGTATGACTACATCATGCTGAAAACCGTCAACTCCACCAGCGAGGGCGACCTATCGCTCAAGGCGTACATGGACATCCAGGCGGGCATCGACGCCGGAAGCGACATGCCCGACGGACTGAATCCCGTACCCACCGACCGCTTCGTGGCCTGCGTGGAACTGCCGCAAGCCGACGACAAGAACCAGGTGCGAGGCTACTGGAACATGGTGGGTGCCGATGGAGGCAAGACGCTCGCCGTGCTGGGAGCGGCGGCGTGGATGAATCAAGAATCGACCGACTTCACCCGCGAGGGGCTGTTTGTCATCAACGCCCAAAGCGACTACTACAACAACACGTATGCCTACGTACGCAAGGCTATCGGCACTATGAATCCGAACTAAAAAAGCATTGAAGAATATGAGATACTCAAATTACTGGTTGATGCTCGCGGCTCTCGCCACCGCTTCGTTGAGCGGCTGCAATAGCGACAGCATAAACGATGAGCACCACTATACGAACAAACTCTCCATCACCTCGGCACCGCGTACCGACGATTTGCTGATCAAGGCCGGCGAGAGTACGGCATCGCGCGTCATCAGCTGCCGCATGGCGGAGCCTACCTACAGGGACGTGCAGGTGAATTTCGACGCCGCCCCGGCGCTGACGGCCACCTACAACCTCATCTACGGCGATAGCGCCAGCGTGCTCGAGGAGGAATTCTACGACATCCCCGTGAAGACGATCACCATACCCGCCGGCAGCGTGAGCGGCGACGACGTGGAGATCGACTTCAAGAATACCGATCAGCTGGACAAGAAGAAGCGCTACGTGCTGCCCGTCACCATCGTCAGTGCCCAGGGCATCGACGTGCTCGAGAGCGCGCGCACGGCCTACTTCGTCTTCAAGGGCGCCGCGCTCATCAACGTGGTGGCCAACATCGAGAAGATCAACTTCCCCATCAACTGGAAGAGCAACGTGAGCAGCTTGCCCATAATCACCGTGGAGGCGCTGGTGCGTAGCTCCGACTGGACAGCCGGGCGCGAGAATGCGTTAAGCTCCGTCTTCGGCATAGAGGGCAAATTCCTCATCCGCATCGGCGACGCCGACCGTCCGCGCGACCAGTTGCAAGTGGTGGCCCCGGGAGGAAACTTCCCTGACGCCAACAAGGTGGAAGGACTGCCCGTCAACGAGTGGACGCACATTGCCATCGTCTACAACAGCCAGACGAAGGAACGCATCTACTACAAGGATGGCGTGAAAGTGTATAGCGACAACTCCGCGTCGGGATCCGTCTCGCTGACCAGCTCGTGCTTCATAGGCAAGTCGTACGACGACAGCCGCTGGCTGCCCGGCGACATCTCCGAGGTACGCGTATGGTCCGTAGCCCGCACGGCCGAGCAGATCGCCGACCATCCCTACGAAGTGGATCCCGAGAGCGACGGACTCATCGCCTACTGGAAGTTCAACGAGGGCACGGGAAAGGTCATCGCCGACCAGACCGGTCACGGCAACGACATCACCGGCTCGGGCGACCCGACGTGGGTGAAGGTGGAGATCCCGCAGATCCACTAATCGAGGTTTAACCTTTTATTTTATTAAAGACATAGTATGAAGATAAGATACATCACATCCGGGTTGATGCCCGCCTTGCTCGTATGCGCCGCGACGTTCGCGACATCGTGCGACGAGACGCTCGAGATCGGGAAGGACATCAACGATTCCAACTACGCGGACATCTACCAAAACGACGCGTACCTACGCGACGGGAAGTCGGGCGAAGCCTCCACCGTCGTGGAACTCTACAACAACAACTACCAGACCACGGTGCAGCTGGGGCTGAGCAAAGCCTCCGCAAAAGGCTCCGCGGCCACGATCAGCATCGACCCCGCCTATCTGGAGACTTATAATAAGGAACACGAGACGGACTTCGAGATATTCCCGCAAGACCAGGTCAGCATCGACAACGACGGTGCCCTCACGATCGACGCCGGTGGCAAGACGGCCTACGACAACATCACCATCGAGGCCGGGACAACGCTGAAGGAGGACAAGACGTACGCCATACCCCTCACCATCAGCGACCCCAGCGGCGACCTGAACATCAAGAACGAGACGGACAGGCACTGCGTCTACCTCGTCAAGGACATGCGCGGCGCCAGCGACGCTTACAAGGGCGAGAACGCCGTGAAGGGATTCCTCTACTTCGAGGTGAACGGCGTGAACCCGCTCAACGCCCTCGCTTTCCAATTGGAGAATGGGAAGGTGCTCTGGGACGCCGTGGTGCTCTTCGCCGCCAACATCAACTACAGCGCGGCGGACGGACGACCCTACGTGGCGTGCAACCCGCAGGTGCAATACCTGCTCGACAACAGCGAGACGCTCTTGCAACCGCTTCGCCGACGGGGCGTGAAGGTGCTGCTCGGACTGCTGGGCAACCACGACATGACCGGACTGGCGCAGCTCTCCAAGCAAGGTGCCAAGGACTTTGCCCGTGAGCTGGGCCAGTATGTCAAGGCGTACAACCTCGACGGCGTGAACTTCGACGACGAATATTCCGAATCACCCGACCTGAACAACCCCGCGCTCACCTCGAAAGGGTCGGCTGCCGCCGCTCGCCTCTGCTACGAGACGAAGCAGATGATGCCCGACAAGATGGTCACCGTATTTGCCTACGGCAGCATGTGGGGAACCTCGTCGGTCGACGGCGTCGATGCCAACGAGTGGTGCGACGCGGTGGTGCCTAATTACGGTGGAACCGCCTATCCGCTGGGACAGATGGGGAAGGATAAATGCGCCGGAGCCGCTTACGAGTTCGCCCGCAACCTGGGATCGCCCCTCACCGCCAGCAAGGCGCAAAGCCTGATCAGTGGCGGCTACGGATGGTTCATGGGATTCGCCCCAAGCCCTGAGAAGTTTGTCTCCCAGTTCGGTAAGCTCACGGGTGCCGAGACGCTCTATGGATCGCCGCTCAAGGCTCCGTTCATCTACTATAAATGGAACGACCCGACCCCTTACCCATACCCCGACAAATGGTAATAAAGGAAGATCGTCCCATAGTCAACTTAAATAAATAGAACAGAATGAAGATACATCATAAACTCTTTATCCCGATCGCGGCGGCCGCGCTCGCCCTGTCGGGATGCCAAAAGGAAGAGAACGTGGAGCTGACGCACTATCCCGACAATCATCCTGTCGTCACCATAGACGGCACGAACGGGAAGAGCGTGGAGACGCTGCACGCAACCTACAAGAATGGCGCGATGGTCTTCGACGGGTCGATGAGCCGCACGTACACCGTGCGGCTGCTCGCCTCGCCGAAGGACGCCACGGTCGACTTCGAGCTGATCGACTCGAACATCCCCGCAGAGTACGTGGAGATGGATACTACGTCGGTGACACTCCCCGCCGGAGAGACTACGGCCTCCGTCACGGTGAGCCTGAAGGATGAGGGCCTCGATTTCATCAAAGACAATCACGACGCGATGACACTCGAGCTGGGCGTGAAGGTCACGGCGCACGGATACAATATGGACGCCGTACCTGTAGAGGCCAAGGTGGTGGTGGAGAAAGCGGCGTACGCCTACATCACCGACCTCACCGTGCCGGCCGATACGCTGCTGAGCGCCGGACAAACGTTCGACCTCGCCTCGCGGATAGGCTTCGTGCCCGAGAACGCCTCCAACACCACGCTGAAATACGCGTCGGACGACGAGAGCGTTGCCACGGTCGACGACAAAGGCGTAGTCACCGTGCTGAAAGAGGGAAGTGCCGCCAACATCACCGTCTCGACTACCGACGGGAGCGAAATCTCCAAGGTGTGCCGCGTGAAGGCGATAGGGTGGTACGACCGCTCCGGATGGACCGTCGACACCTCGGCACGCTACGCCACGGGCAACAACTACGTGGTGGACGGCAGTACGGGCAAGCCGCAGGATATTCTCGACGGAGACGCGTCGACCTTTCTCTCGCTCGTCAAGCCGGGCAATACGTACAACGGATGTACCGCGGCAGCCGGCGACCCCATTTATTTCGTGGTCGACCTGAAGGAGAAGCGCTCGTTCAGCGCCTTCAGGTGGAACCACCGGATCCACGATGCCGCACACTTGCGCGTGCAGGAGATTAAGATCTCGGGCAGCGACGACGGCACGAACTGGACGCTCATCCAGTCGGGCATATCCCTGCCCACGGCCAACTATACCGACCTCATCCAGATCAGTATCCCCACGTCGGCTTACCGCTACGTCAAGGTGGACTACACCAAGTGGAACACCACCACCGGCAGCACGGCGCAGATCGGAGAGTTCTACTTAGGATACAGACCCGAATAGGGCAAAAGACAGGTTACAAAACCCGAACCTTGGAACCGGCGAGCGGACGCCTCATGGCGGCTGCCCGACCGGTTCTTTCTTTTCCCGCGGACAGAGATAGCGACGCTTTTATTTGGTCGGGAAACGCATCTTTCCTATCTTTCCTCTAAAGAAAAAGCAGTTTCTTTATGCTGCCGGCGTAAAAGCTCGCGGCTTTTATCTAAATTTGCCGACGACGTTTAACGAAATAATTGGTACACTCATGCTATCCCTACTCTCCTGCGCAAAGACCATGAGCGACAGCTCGCGGACGAAAGTCCCTTTCATCACCGCTCCGCGCTTCGCCGACGAAGCGGCCGGGGTAGCCCTGCAAATGTCGCAGTTTTCTGTCGGCGAGCTGGAGCGCCTGCTCCGCGTCAATACCAAGATCGCCGTGGAGAACTACCACCGTTACCAGCGTTTCCACGCCGACGGCACCCCTGGGCTGCCCGCCTTGCTGGCCTACACGGGTATCGTGTTCAAGCGGCTGTCGCCGAAGGATTTCTCGGCGGAGGAATTTGGGTACGCGCAGGAACACCTGCGCCTCACCTCGTTCTGCTACGGACTGCTGCGTCCGCTCGACGTCATCCGCCCCTATCGTCTCGAAGGCGACGTGAAGCTGCCCGAACCGGGCGACCAGACGATGTTCGCCTATTGGCAAACCAAGCTCACGGACGCGCTTATCGCCGATGTCGAGGCGGCGGGAGGCATACTCTGCAACCTGGCCAGCGACGAGATGAAAAGCCTCTTCGACTGGCGACGCGTGGAGCGCGAAGTGCGCGTCGTCACCCCGGAATTCCATGTCTGGAAGGGCGACAAGCTCACCACCGTAGTGGTCTACACCAAGATGGCGCGTGGAGAGATGGTCCGCTTCATCCTGAAGAATCGTGTGGAACGTCCTGAGGAGCTGACCCACTTCCGCTGGGAAGGTTTCGAGCTTGACGCCTCGCGCTCGGAGGGCGGCAAGCTGGTATTTACGAATCGCTAACTAAAGCGAATCCTTCACGAGATCCGTGGTTTTGGTCACACATCTTCCCAAGGCGCTTGGAGGTACCATTCGAACGTGCTGGACTTTTCGCGGGCAAGATAGCTATCCCGGGAATGGATGGCGAAGATGCGTTTCTCGTTCTGATAATCACCGCCTCTTCTCCAAAAAAGAAAGAAATAGTATTGCCAGTACGGATAAAAACAGTACCTTTGCAAGCCGATTATTATCCTAAAAAGATAAGAGATTAATTCATAGCAAATTAGCGACCCTTTGTCCGGGGGTAGCCGAGCTGCGGTGAAGCATTTATTTAGTAGTAACAACAAAAAAAGATTTTTTAAAGTGGATACTTTAAGTTACAAGACCATTTCCGCGAACGCGGCGACAGTGACCAAAGAGTGGGTCGTCGTTGACGCTACCGACCAGACGTTGGGACGGCTGGGTTCGAAAGTCGCGAAATTGTTGAGGGGGAAGTACAAACCGAACTTCACGCCTCATGTGGATTGTGGTGACAACGTGATCATCATCAACGCCGCGAAAGTGAAACTGACCGGAAACAAATGGACCGACAGGGTCTATCTGTCGTACACCGGTTACCCTGGTGGCCAACGGGAAATCACCCCGGCCCAGATCCTGACCAAGCCCAACGGCGAGGACCGACTGCTACGAAGAGTGGTGAAAGGCATGCTTCCCAAGAACAAGCTGGGCGCCAAGTTGCTGCGCAACCTGTACGTCTACCCCGGCGGAGAGCACAAGCACGAAGCGCAACAGCCGAAAACGATCGATATTAACTCATATAAATAAGGTATAAATGGAAGTAGTTAACGCATTAGGCAGACGTAAAAGCGCCATCGCGCGCATTTTCGTGACCGAGGGTACCGGAAAGATTACTATCAACAAGCGCGACCTCGCCGAGTATTTTCCATCATCAATCCTTCAATATGTGGTGAAGCAACCGCTGAACAAGCTTGAGGCTGCCGAGAAGTACGACATCAAGGTGAACTTGAGCGGTGGCGGATTCACCGGGCAATCGCAAGCCCTGCGCCTGGCCATAGCCCGCGCGCTGGTGAAGATCAACGCCGACGACAAAGCGGCCCTGCGCGCCGAAGGATTCATGACCCGCGACCCGCGCGCCGTAGAGCGCAAGAAGCCGGGACGGCCCAAAGCCCGCAAGCGGTTCCAGTTCAGCAAGCGTTGACGCTCGCCGGACAACGGGAACGCGAAATGTTTAGTATCTAAACCACCGGGACTCGAAAGGCTACCCGGCGGTTGGTTTAGAAAAACAAAAAAGAATGTAAACGATTTAAAGAAAAGAACAAGATGTCAAGAACGAATTTTGATACGTTATTGGAAGCAGGCTGCCACTTCGGACACCTCAAGAGAAAGTGGAACCCTGCCATGGCTCCCTACATTTTCATGGAACGCAATGGTATTCATATCATTGACCTCCACAAGACCGTGGCCAAGATAGACGAGGCCGCGGATGCCTTGAAGCAGATTGTAAAATCGGGCAAGAAGGTACTTTTTGTTGCTACTAAAAAACAAGCCAAGCAGGTCGTGGCGGAGAAGGCGCAAGCCATCAACATGCCCTACGTCATCGAACGGTGGCCGGGAGGGATGTTGACCAACTTCCCCACCATCCGCAAGGCCGTGAAGAAGATGGCTACCATCGACAAACTCACCACAGACGGCACCTACGCCAACCTCTCGAAAAGGGAGATCCTGCAGATTTCGCGCCAACGCGCCAAGCTGGAGAAGAACTTAGGTTCCATTACCGACCTCACCCGACTGCCGTCGGCACTCTTCGTCATCGACGTCATGAAGGAGAATATCGCCGTGCGTGAGGCTAACCGCCTCGGGATACCCGTATTCGGCATCGTCGATACCAATTCCGACCCCACCAATGTCGATTTCGTCATCCCCGCCAACGACGACGCCACGAAGTCGGTCGAGGTGATACTCGACGCCTGCTGCTCAGCCATGCAAGAAGGTCTTGAAGAACGTAAGGCCGAGAAGGTAGACGTGGAAGCCGCCGGAGAGAGCAGCGCCAACAAGATGCGCAAGCGTACTTCGAAGGCACGCCTCGACAAGCAGGACGAGGAGGCGATAAACGCCGGCAAGATGGCCGCTTTCGTGAAAGAGGACGAAGAGGCGTAACGACTAAAAAACCATTTAAACAAGGAGATATACAACTATGGCTGTAACAATGGCTGATATTACCAAGCTGCGCAAGATGACCGGAGCTGGTATGATGGATTGCAAGAACGCGTTGACTGAGGCGAACGGTGACTTCGACCAGGCAATGAAGATTATCCGCGAGAAGGGACAGGCTGTCGCCGCCAAACGCTCGGACCGTGACGCGTCCGAGGGATGCGTGCTGGTGAAAGCCGAGAATGGCTTCGGTGCCATGATCGCCCTGAAGTGCGAGACCGACTTCGTGGCCAAGAACGAGGACTTCGTGAAGCTCACGCAGGATATTCTTGACGCCGCCATCGCCAACAAATGCGCGACACTCGACGAGGTGAAGGCACTGAAGCTCGGCGACACAACCGTGGCACAAGCCGTGACCGACCGCAGCGGAATAACCGGAGAGAAGATGGAACTCGACGGATATGCCACCGTAGAGGGCGTGAACATCTCGGTGTACAACCATCAAGGCAAGAATTTCCTCTGCACCATGGTGGCCCTGAACAAGGAGGCCGATCCCAAGGTGGGACATGAGGTAGCGATGCAGATCGCCGCGATGAGCCCGCTGGCCATCGACGAGAACGACGTTCCCGCCGACGTGCTGGAAAGGGAGAAGGAGATCGCCGCCGACAAGGCACGCCAAGAAGGAAAGCCCGAGAACATGATCGAGAAGATCGCCATGGGACGCATTAGCAAGTTCTACAAGGAGGTATGCCTGCTCAAACAGGACTACATACAGGACGCCAAGCTGACGGTAGCCGACTTCCTGAAGTCGGTGGACAAAGAACTGACCGTGACGGCGTTCAAGCGCTTCACGCTACGTGCGGAATGATATAGATTTGGCCAACAAATAGAAGGAGGACGTCAATGACCCTTTTACCAGGGACGTTGCCGTCCTTGTTTGTATACAGCATCTCCATTCTTCATCCTTAATCCGGATGATGTGCGAAAGTCCGTGGATTGAAAGCCCGACCCCTTAATTCTTCGTCCTTCATTCTTCATTCTTCATTTTTCATTCTTCATGCTTCATGCAGAAATAGGGATTCCCCTATTATCTTATGGGGGAAATATCCATTGGGTGGGGAAACCCTTGTTTACCTTTGTATCGTGAATAAAAATAATAAGTTCAATCATATAAAACTTGTGGATATGAAAAAGATGGTTTATTTCTTGTTGGCAGCCCTGAGCCTACCGCTGAGCGTGGTGGCCCAGAATGCGGACGACGACCTTTACTTCGTGCCCTCCAAAGACAAGCAGGCGACGACCGAACCCGCACCCGCGAAGGTGACGAACAGGCAACCGGCCACGACGACGATCTTTACCGCCCCCGGAACGACGGTGGTGGTGAAGGACCGGAAAGGAAACTCCCGCGACATCGACGAGTACAACCGCCGTTACGATGCGCGTGATAACGATTTCGAGACGGTAGGCGATACCTTATATATCAAGCCTAAGGCGCAATCGGATCCCGAAGGAGAATGGATCGGCGGCGAATTTCAAGGCTCGCAAGCCGACTATGACTATGCCATGCGCATCATACGCTTCCGCAACCCGCGCTTCGCCATCAGCATCAGCAGCCCCATCTATTGGGACGTGGTGTATGGCGGACTCAACTCGTGGGACTGGAACGTGTACACCGATGGGCTTTACGCATACGCCTTCCCTACGTTCAGCAACAGGCTGTGGTGGGACTGGCGATACACCGGTTGGGGATGGAACTGGAACTACGGCCTGGATTACTGGGGTTGGAATCGTCCCCTCGGTTGGGGCTGGGGCTGGGAGTGGGGCTGGAGCAGACCCTACTACGGCTGGGGAGGCTACGGTGGCTGGGGTAACTACTACGGCGGCTGGGGCGGTCACTACGGCTGGGGCGGTCACTACGGCTGGGGTAACTACTACGGCGGCTGGGGTGGTCACTACGGCTGGGGTGGTCACCACGGCGGGAACTGGGGATATGGCGGACGGAGGCTGATGAACGCCAACAACCGGGCCTATTACTCCGGAAACTCACGTGCGAGATATAACTCTACACGTGGCCGGGCCGGGACGGGCTACACCCGCCAACAAGGCACCTACAACCGTGGTGTAGGAACCAATACCCGAGGAAATGGTGGCTCGCGCACGCAGGGTAACTATACCCGTGGCGGCACACGCACACAGGGTAGGGTAGTGGGAACCCGCCAGGACGGGAACAACCGCAGCCAGTATGCGCGCGGAGCCAATGGAAGTAGCTCGTACACCCGCTCGGGAAGCTCGTACACCCGCAGCCGTACGTCGGGTACGTACACCCGGCCGAGCAGCACGCGCAGCTCAAGCTCGTACAACCGTGACAACAACAGCGGAACGTCGACCCGCAACAACAGCGGATATACCCGCGGCAATAGCGGCAACCGAGGCAGTAGCCAAGGTTCCTACTCGCGGGGCAGCGGCACCTACTCGCGGGGCAGCAGCAGCGCTCCGAGGAACAATACGTATTCGCGTGGCAGCAGCAACCAGAACTCTTACTCGCGCGGCAGCAGCAGCTATTCGCGCGGATCGTCGAGCGGAAGTTACTCGCGCGGCTCGAGTGGAGGCAGCTATTCGCGTGGATCGTCGTCGGGCGGTGGAGGATCCTCCCGTGGCAGTGGCGGAGGGGGAAGCTCCCGTGGCGGCGGAGGACGTAGATAAATCTCGTCGTCGGCAAGGATAGGAAAAGGATTAAAGTTAGCGTGTACAACCATTAACATTCCAAGCAATGAAAACAGCAAATAAGATTGTGGTGGCTTGCCTGCTCTCGATGGGCACGAGCCTCGCCACCGCACAGACCACGATATACGATGCCAACCGATGGATGACTACCGACCTGAACGGGACTGCCCGGTTCGTGGGAATGGGCGGCGCCATGGGTGCCTTGGGAGGCGATATCAGTACCATGGGCACCAACCCCGCCGGTATCGGCATCTATCGGAGCAACGACGTGATGATCTCGTTCGGCGTAGAGAACACTAAGGCGAAGTCGGCCCTGGGAATGAGCCAGGACAAAACGCATGCCTCGTTCGACAACGCGGGCTTCGTGTTCTCCGCCAAGATAGGGAACAATACCGCCCTGCGGTTCGCCAACTTCGGATTCAACTACCGTAGGCTCGGCTCGTTCAACCGCAGTATGCTGACAGGCGGCACGTTCGCCGCTTCGCAGACCTTGCAGATGGCGGATATGCTGAACTATGACGGATATGGGACCCTCAATCCTCCGACGGAAAAGATTTTGCAAGCCAACGACGTGTTCCACAACCCCGAGGTGCCTTGGTTGGGGGCACTGGCGTACAATGCCGGGGCGGGAACGACTGGCACAAACGACCAGAACGGATTGCTCATCCCACATTATATAACGGATGCGGGAGGGAATGCCATCCTCGAGAGGTACTATCCCTATATGGCGAATGGCGACCAAGTGGCACAAAACTACCGCTCGAAAGAGAGCGGTGGCATACACTCTTTCGACATCAACGGGGCGCTCAACTTCTACGACCGCTTCTACATAGGGGCTACCTTGGGACTGTACAGCATCGATTACGACCGCCGGAGCACCTACGACGAGGATTTCACAGGATCCGACAGCCAGAACTATGGAGGCTACACGCTAACCAACAGATACTGGGCCGACGGTAGTGGCGTGGACTTCAAGCTGGGTATCATCGTTCGCCCGTTCGAAGATTCGTCGTTCCGGTTTGGGCTGGCCGTACATACGCCTACGCTTTTCAGCGTGACGGAGCGCAACTCGGCCTCTATCGACTATGCCCTGTCTTCCGACGTGAAAGGCAATAGCTCTGTCTACGACACCGACGGCTACGGCATGGATGGCGACTTCCAGTACAAGGTGGTGACGCCGTGGAAGTTCAACGCCAGCTTGGGATATACTGTAGGATCGGCCGTGGCGCTGGGCGCGGAGTACGAATATGCCGACCGTAGCGCGGGGAAGATAGAGGATCCCGATGGATACGAGATGGGGGAGACCACCGACATGCAGGATATGATGAAAGCCATGCACACCATCCGGGTGGGCGCGGAGATCAGGCTGGCGCGTGAGTTCTCCCTGCGGTTGGGATACAACTACATCACCGCTCCGTTCAAGAACGACGCTTACAAGTATTTGCCATACAATTCCATCCGCACGGATACGGAGTACGCCAACCTGGGAGCGACGAACAATTACACCGCTGGCCTCGGCTATCGCGGGAAGAGTTTCTACGCTGACCTGGCCTACCGGTACAATACGTACAAGGAGACGTTCTACGCCTTCCACCGCAAGGAGCTTTCCGGCGGCACGGAGATTACCAACAGCAACCATAAGCTGATGCTCACGCTTGGGCTACGCTTCTGAAAATGGCGAAAGCTTTTCAATATCAATAATATTTTTTTGTGTGTGAGGAACCCTTGGGACGCCGCGAACGCGGGGTTTCCAAGGGTTTTTCTTAATATTCCACCTTGTCGGTCATGGCGGCCCAGGTACGGAAGGTGGCTATGGCCTCGTCGCGTAGCATCGTCTCGGAGGGGAGATGCCGGTCGGCCGGCTTCAGTTCCAGCTCGTCGTAGATGAAGGAGTCGTCGAAGCCTATCTCCTTGGCGTCGGTCTTGGTGTTGGCGTAGTACACCTTGTCGAGGCGCGCCCAGTAGATGGCGCCCAGGCACATGGGACAGGGTTCGCACGAGGTGTAGATTTCGTATCCGCTGAGGTCGAAGGTGCCCAGCTTGGCTGCCGCCACGCGTATGGCGCTTACCTCGGCGTGGGCGGTAGGGTCGCAGGAGGCAGTGACGCGGTTCGCGCCCGTGGCCACGATCTCACCCTCCTTGGTGGCGATGACGGCACCGAAAGGTCCGCCTCCGTTCGCTATGTTTTCGTTGGAAAGCTCAATGGCTTTCCGCATGAGTTGCTCCTTGGTCATATCCTTTCTCGTTTTTGTTTATCGCTCACAGCTTTCCCATAATCTTGTCCATCACCCAGTTGGTGAGGGTGGCGCTCTCGCCGTCGCAGGTGCATACGCCTTTGCCGAGCAGGTGGTCGACCACGGCTTGGATGAGGGGCTGCTGCACGTGTTCGGGTTGGGGTACCACGAACTCTTCGCGCCCGCGTTCGGTGTGCAGGGCGATGGGGTCGTAGGTGAAGGTGGAGAAGCAAATCATGCCTTTGTCTCCGATGATTTCGATGCGGTCCTCGCGAGCCGAGTCGTGGGCCACGAAGCACCATGAGCCGCTGCCCACCAAGCCGCCGTCGAACTGGAAGCAGGCGCTAAGCGTGTCCTCGGCGGCGTACAGCCCGCCGCGGTTGCTCTTGTATCCACTGGCCTCGAGGATGCAGCCGAATATGTGCTGCAGGAGGTCGATCTGGTGTGGGGCGAGGTCGTAGAAGTAGCCGCCTCCCGAGATGTCGGCCTGCAGGCGCCACGGCAAGTTGTCGCGGTTGTAGTCAAGCTCGCTCGGTGGCTGTGCGAAGCGTATCTGCACGTTGATGACGTGTCCTATGGCTCCGTTGTCGACCAGCTCCTTCACCTTGATGAAGTAGGGCTGATACCGGCGGTAGTAGGCTACGAAGCAGGGCACGCCCGTCTCTTTGGCTATGCGGTTGATGCGGGTGCACTCCTCGTAGGTTTGCGCCATGGGCTTCTCGATGTAGACGGGCTTCCCGGCTTTCATCGCCATCACGGCGTAGGTGGCGTGCGAGGAGGGTGGGGTGGCGATGTAGACGGCGTTCACCTCGGGGTCGTCGACCAGCTCTTGGGCATCGTTATACCAGCGGGGTATGCCTCTCTCTTGGGCGTAGGCCTTGGCTTTCTCCAGGTTGCGGCTCATTACGGCCACCACTTGCGAATGTTCCACCTTTTGGAACGCCGGCCCGCTCTTCTTCTTGGTCACCTCACCGCAACCGATGAATCCCCATTTGATGATGTTCTCGTTCATGACTGATATGTTTTTTCTTATTCTTTTCCGTAATATTCCCTATAGATGCGTCGGTACTCGGCCGACGGCTTGAAGCGCTCGAGCCAGCGGTCGAGGCTGTCGAGCAGCACAGGTGAGCGCTTGCTGACGGCCCACGAGTAGAATTGCGTGAAACCGATGGCGGTGCGCATGTCGAGCTGTGGAAAGGAGTCGAGGACGGCGCGGGCGATGCCCTCGTCGCATACGGCGTAGTCGATGTCGCCATGTGCCACCATGTCGATCAGTTGCTCGGGACCGTAGCGTTCCACTTCGCTGACGTAAATGGTGTCGCCTATCTCTTCGCCAAGGTGGCGGATGCGGGGTATGGCTGGCGAGTTTCTCACTACGCTTACGGTCTTTCCCGCCAGCTCCAGCTGGCTGTGTATGTAGGTGGAGTCGTTCTCGGCGGTGGCTTTGCGCTGCACCAGCACTTGCCTGTTGAGCAGGATGGGCGAGGTGAGCAGGAGTGAATCGCGCAATTGGTCGGTACTCAGTATGTTGTAGGCGATGATGTCGAAGCGTCCGTCGGCCAGCCCTTTCAGCCGGTCGTCGACGCTCATCAGTGGCGTGATCTCGGCCTTCAGCCCCTTGTCGCGGGCAAAAGCCCGTATCAGCTCGTAGTGGAAGCCGGCTATACTGTCGCCGTTGACGTAGAAGCTCACCGAATTGTATTCGGTGGTGGCCCGCAGCGTGCCTTGGCGGACGATGTCGGCGTAGTCGCGTGGTTGTCCAGCGGGCTTTTGCCTGGGTTGTCCGCAGTGTCGAATGGAGAAAAAGAGTGTTACCGCGACGACGGGCAGGGCGTATCTCAACGCCAATCTTTGGGCTGCGGATTTCATGAGGCGGAAGGCTTTAGTCGAAGAAATTCCAGGAAAGCCCGAATTTGAGGATGCGGGGATTGATGGGATAGTGAGGCACGAGGAAAGAGTTGGCGTTGCCCGAACCGTTGTTGATGTGGTACATCATGACGTAGAAGCGTGTGCGCTTGAGGTGGAGGTTGGCATACACGTTCACGATGGGGTATCCGCCCAGTTCTACCTGGTTCTCGCGCGGCTGTAGGCTGAATTGCTGGATGTCGGGGCGGTAGGCGGGTGCTTTGTACTTGGAGAAGTAGCGCACGTCGGCTCCCAGCTCTATCTTCAGCACCTTGGCGATCTTGAACTTGAGGTAGAGGTTGTGGTAGAGCGACAGGTCGGGAAGGGGCAGCACCGCTTGGTCGCCCGACTTCTGCCAGATGACTTCGTTGTCCAGGTGAACGATGCCCAATTTGAAGTCTTGATTGAGGCAAGCGGAGAGCACTTGCAGGCTTCCGCTCTTTTGTGCGGGCTGCCCCAGCTCGTTGAAGTAGGTGTAATTCTTGATGTTGTCCACGCTGGCTCTCAGGCGTGTGCGCCAGCGTTCTATGCGCAGCTCGCCCTCGACGTGCGAGCGAAATTCCTTGCCCATGTCGTTGTCCCACCAGGCGTTGCTGGAGTGGTAGTGGCGCATGTAGAAGGGTGCGAGCAGGTTGCTCACCCGTCCGCGGGCGATGAAGCTCACGGTATCCTTCCACAAGCGGAAGTTGAGGTCGATGTCGCCTTTCACGTCGAATTCCCCGACGGCCTTGCCCGCCAGCCCCACCTGTCCGATGGCATGGTAATGCAGGGTGTGTCCTTGTCGTTTGCTCAGCTCCCCGCCCACGTAGAGCTGGCTCTCGTTGTAAGAGCTGACGGGTTGTCCGGGAAGTCCCATGAGGGTGTATTTGCCCAGGTTGTACGAAGCGAAGACGGTGAGGCCGGCCTTGGCGTACTTGTTGAAGCCTTCGAGCAGGGCGATGCCTATGGTGTTCTTGATGCCCACGTAATGCGTGCTGTCCCTGACGGCCGGTATGGCGTTGCTCGTGTAGAGGGTGTCGCCGGAGTTGAACGATCGGCGCGCGCGTTCCACGTGCAGGGTATGTATGAAGCTGGTTACGGGAACGTACTCCTCCACCAGGGTGTCGTTGGCGGTCAACAGGGGCATCTCGGCGGGAGGTAGCGAATCGTTCGGTTCCGGGGATACGGTGGCTGGAATCGAGTCGTTGGCCCGTGTCGGCGGGAGCGAATCGTTGGGCACGATCATCCTTTCGGGAATGCCCTCCCTGGGCTGGGGTACCGATCTCGGCTTGGGCGCCGTTGCCTGGGGAGGTGTCGTGGCATCCTTGGGCCGGGGCACGTCGCGGTAGAAGCCGATGCTGTATCGATGGGTGAGATAGGCGTAGAAATCGTGGTTGCGGTTGGTGGACCTCGACAGGTTGGTGTTCATGTTGGTCGACTCGAACTGCCGGCCTCCTTCGGCCATCTCCTCGGGCGCGGTGATGTAGCGGTCGTCGGTGATTCCTCCGTTCTCGTTGGTCTTGAAGTAGTTGTTGCTATAGATGGCTTGCAGCTGGTAGCGGTCGCCGATGTAGCTACCGAATACGGTGGCGTTGAAGTAGGCGGTGTTCTGGTTCTGGTAGTATCCCCGGGCGTAGAGGTAGTCGATGTTGAATCCGAAGGCGAGCCGCTTGTTGGCGTTGACGGAGAAGTACGACTTGAACCACTCCTCGCCGACGACCTTGTTGCTTCCTGTCTTGTAATAGGTGATGTTGGTATAGGGCACGTTGCTGTTGGTGAACAGGAAGTTGGTCGGTCCCCTGTAGAAGCTATTGAGGGTCTGCATGAAGATGGTAGGGGCGGTGAGTTCCCTCTCGACAAATATGCGCGACTGTCGGGGCGACCCCATGTTGCCCAAGTAGTTGTAGTGCCCGTTGACTCCCTCTGTCAGGCCCGTGTTCTGGAATTGGTGGTGCATGGTGTCGGCGGGTACGATCTCCCGGTCGCCCAATACGTTCTTGATGCGCCACATGTAGAGCTTGGGAGGCAGGCTCTTCACCTCCACGTTGGCGCTGTCGAGATTCTCGGGAATCATGCTGGGGTCGACTTGGTTGCCATATTGGTCGCGCCCGTTCTCGTCTATCCGTTGTGGCGAGAGGGGTACTTGCGCGTGGAGGATGTTTCCTCCCGTGGCGAAGAGGGTCAGGATGAGTATAAGTAGAGCTCGTCTCATAAATGGGGAGGCAAAGATACTTATTAAAATGGTAAATTGAGAATTGAGAATTAAAAAATAAATGTACCGCCCATCCGGACGTTGCCGTCCAAAGAGAGGAAGCGGTACATTTTTTTTTAATTCTCAATTCTCAATTTACCATTTTAATAAGTTCCATTCCCTTCTTGATGGCCTCCTCGTTCATGGGTATGAGGTGGTGATGGCGTTCGGGGAGGGTTTTCTTCAGTCCTCTGAGGACGTTTTCGAGCGTGACGATGGGACGCAGCTTGAGCAGTCCGCCAAGCACGATCATGTTGAACGCCTTGGCGTTGTTCATCTCGTTGGCGGCGTCCATGGCGTCGATGCGGTACACCTTGATGTCCTTTCGGGTGGGTGGGGTGATGATGCCGTAACCATCGTAGATGAGTATGCCGCCTGGCTTCACCTTCCGTTCGAACTTCTCGAGCGAGGGCTGGTTGAGTATGATGGCGGCGTCGTACTTGCTCAGGATGGGTGAGGAGATCTTGTCGTCGCTCACGATGACGGTGACGTTGGCCGTTCCGCCTCGTTGCTCCGGTCCGTAGGCGGGCATCCAGCTCACCTCTTTGCCCTCCATCAGTCCCGAATAAGCGAGAATCTTGCCCATCGACAGCACGCCTTGTCCGCCGAATCCGGCTATGATTATTTCTTCTTTCATTGTGTTACAATTCTTTGTTCCGGTTTATTCTTTGTCTTTCAGGTCGCCCAACGGGTAGAAGGGGAACATATTCTCCTCCATCCATTTGTTGGATGCGGCGGGTGTCATCTTCCATCCCGAGCTACAGGTCGACACGATTTCCACCAAGTTCGATCCCTTGCCGTTCATGGAGTTCTCGAATGCCTTGCGGATGGCTTTCTTCGCCTTGCGGATGGCCGGGACGGTCTGCACCGACTGCCGGGTGACGTAGGCCGTTCCTTCCAACTGTGCGGCGATCTCTGTGATCTTTAGCGGGTATCCGTGCAGATGGACGTCGCGTCCGTAGGGGCTGGTCGACGTCTTCATGCCCATCAGCGTGGTGGGGGCCATCTGTCCGCCCGTCATGCCGTAGATGGCGTTGTTGATGAAGATGATGGTGATGTTCTCGCCCCTGTTCAGGGCGTGTATGGTCTCGGCGGTGCCGATGCATGCCAGGTCGCCGTCGCCTTGGTAAGTGAACACGAGGCGGTCGGGCCATAACCGCTTGATGGCGGTTGCCAGCGCGGGCGCGCGTCCGTGGGCCGCCTCTTGCCAGTCGATGTCCAGGTAGTTGTAAATGAAGACGGCGCATCCCACGGGCGAAATGCCGACGGATTTATCTTCCAGTCCCATTTCCTCGATCACTTCGGCGATGAGCTTGTGTACCACGCCGTGGCTACATCCCGGGCAATAATGCATGGGATTGTCGTTCATGAGAGTCGGTTTCTTGTAGACCAGGTTCTCGGGCTTGATAATCTCTTCTATAGTTGTCATAGTGTAATCTCCTTTATCTGTTGGTGAATCGGATGAAGAACTCCATTAGCTTCACGAAGATGGCCGCGCAGCTGATGTAGAAAAACAGCTTGAAGTTCTCCTTGGCTATGGTGAAGTAAGCCACTACGGCGGCCACGGCCAGTATCATGAAGAGGATGTTCAGTATGTTTCTTATCTTATCGGGATTCATCGTTGCTCTTGTTTATTTGATTAATAGTTCTTCGAGGGCGTCCACGATCTCGTCGGGGTCGGGCACGATGCCTCCCAGCCGTCCGAAGTGTTCCACCTTGACTTTGCCGTTGACGGCCAGGCGGACGTCTTCCACCATTTGTCCGGCGTTCAGCTCGGTGACGAGCATTCCTTTCACCCGTCCGGCGTAGTCGGCTATGGCCTTCGTGGGGAAAGGCCAGAGGGTGATGGGTCGAAGTATGCCTACCTTGATGCCCTTCTCTCGGGCCAGCTCCATCGCTTTCTGTCCGATGCGCGCCATGGATCCGAAGGCCACGATGAGGTAGTCGATGTCGTCGCAGGCGATCTCCTCGTAGCGTACCTCGTTCCGTTCTATCTCGTGGTACTTGGCCTGGAAGCGTAGGTTGTTCTGTTCCATGAGTTCGGGGTTCATCTCCAGCGAGGTGATGATGTTGGGTTTGCGCATATTGGTTCGCCCGGTGGTTGCCCAGGGGCATCGCGCGATGACCTCGTCGTCGGTGAGTCGCTTTTTCTGCGGGGGTAGCGTCACTTTCTCCATCATCTGCCCGATGACGCCGTCGGCCAGTATGATGGCCGGATTGCGGTACTTGAAGGCCAGCTCGAAGGCCAGCCCCACGAAGTCGGCCATCTCCTGCACCGACGCCGGGGCGAGGGCGATGAGGCGGTAGTCGCCGTGTCCGCCGCCCTTTACCGTCTGGAAGTAGTCGGCTTGGCTGGGCTGTATGGTACCCAGTCCGGGTCCTCCCCTCATCACGTTGACGATGAGGCAAGGCAGTTCTGATCCTGCCAGGTAGGAGATTCCCTCTTGCTTGAGGCTCACCCCGGGGCTTGACGATGAGGTCATCACCATCTTGCCGCTTCCGGCTCCTCCGTACACCATGTTTATGGCGGCTACCTCGCTTTCGGCCTGCAGCACCACCATGCCGGTGGTTTCCCAGGGCCTCAGCTCGGCCAATGTCTCAAGCACTTCCGATTGGGGAGTGATGGGGTAGCCAAAGTATCCGTCCACTCCGCAGCGTATGGCGGCGTGCGCGATGGCCTCGTTCCCTTTCATCAATACAATTTCTTCTGCCATATTCGTTTATCCTACTTTTAGTTTGTACACTGAGATACATCCGTCGGGGCACACCGTGGCGCAGGAGTTGCATCCGTTGCATGTATCTTCTTTTACTTGAAAGGCGTAATTGTAGCCTTTCATGTTGACTTCCTTGTGGAGGCCAATAACGTCGAGCGGACACGCCACCACGCAGAGGTTGCATCCTTTGCAACGCTCGTTGTCGACGACGATCGCTCCTTTAATCTTTGCCATAGTCTTCTTTGAATTATTTATTACGTTAACACAGTTATTGATTATACATGTCCTTGTTGAAGAACTCAAGGATATCCATCGCCATGGCTCTGGCCTGTGCGGCCGGGCTGTGGGGGTTAATGTCTGTCGCTCGCTGGTAGTTGTCGAGCGCCCGCTTCCAGTCGCCTTTTTTTCGGTAGGCGTTTCCGAGCAGGTAGAAGAGCGTGTCTCGTCCTTGTTCGGTAGTGTCTCCTCGGAGAAGGTGGTTGATTCGCTCAATCGCCGTGTCTACGTCCCCTTGGTTGATCAGCTCTTTCAGGTCATTCAGATGATTCATCTCTTGTCATTTCGGGGTTACCGAAAGGCAAAGATAGGCTTTATTTATATAACGTGTTCATTCTATCGTATAAATTTGCGAGGTTTTTGTTTTTATTGTACCTTTAGAATGCTTACATTTGCCGCAAAAAGTACGCTTTATGGTGGATATTCTCCTCATCGTATTGGGCGCTCTCTGCTTGCTCGTGGGCTTGCTGGGTTGCGTGTTGCCGTTCCTGCCCGGGCCTCCGGTGGCGTATGCGGGCATGCTTCTTTTGCATTTTACGGACCGGGTGTCGTTCAGCTCGTCGCAGTTGGTGACGTGGTTGCTCGTAGTGGTGGTGTTGCAGGTGCTCGATTACTTTACGCCTATGTTGGGCAGCAAGTACATCGGCGGCAGCAAGTGGGGCAGCTGGGGTTGTGTGGTGGGAACGGTGGTCGGCTTGTTCTTCTTGCCTTTCGGTATCATCGCCGGGCCTTTCCTTGGCGCGGTGATTGGCGAGTTGCTGGGCAAGAAGGAAATTGGCGAGGCGTTGCGCTCGGGTATAGGCTCTTTCCTGGGTTTCTTGGTGGGCACGCTACTGAAGTTCGTCCTTTGTTTCTATTTTTGCTATCAGTTCATAGCGGGGTTGGTGGGGTGAACGATCTCCTGCCTTAGGAAACTGTACACATAAACGGCTCCTTGATAGTACAAACCCGATCGTTCGTCCTCCAATTTGGCGAAAGTCTCGGACGAATAGAGCACATCCATAGCCTTTGAGATGTCCCATCCGTATTCATCCATAAGCATCTCCAGAAGCTCTTTCACCAGGAATTCAATCATGAATTGTTTGTCTTTATTCATCATATTATAGCTTTCTCAATAGATTGATGGCATGGGGACTGCCAAAGAAATATTGTATAGTGGGGTGAATGTAGGATAATTCATTAACTAATTGAGATAGATTAATGTATCCTTGTAAGAAACGCCTTAATTGCATCCCTACGGCATCATCGGCGATAGGACCAATGACGATGTCATAGTCGTGTGCTTGTTGGGCGGTATTGTTGTTTCGGTTGAGTAGTATGAACTCTGCCCATTCTTCGTTATAGGCATGGAAATGTTTTATTTTGATAAAGTCGTCTTTGTTTGCTGTATCCTCGTCAAACTCGAAGATGGATACCATTGGTATCCCTTCTCCTTGTCGGAATGTCGTCAAGCGAGCCATTCGTTCGGCCTGTTTTAATTCGGCGCTTAGGTAGAATCCTTTGCCGAAATCTTTTCCAGGTCTTCCTTTCTGGAGTTCGATCGAGGCAATTTCCATATTCGATCCATGGTATAGCTTCATCCCAATCCTCCTCCGTTTCGTTGGCAGATTTTAGTGAGGTCGTCGATGGCCTCTTCTATGGAAAAAGTGTGTTCGATATCGTAGAACTCGTCCAAAAAGTCGAGGCCTGCGAAGCGTTTCAAATACCGATATGCTTGTCCGTTGGTAAGGGTGTATCTTTCGGCGAAGGCACCTATACAAGCCACAAAGTATTCGATTCTGTTAGAAAAATCTTGCTCGTTCATACTCTTCCTGTTTATGGCGGTATATTGTTGCTCTTGTTTCTTGGTGCAAAGAAACAAATTAATACGTAAATAAGCAAGCGTACAGAGCGAGAATGTAGAAGCCCCGCACTTCCTCATACACTACTCTCCCCATTCCCCTATTCCCTTCTTCCGGAGCATCTCGAAATCTTCCTTTTTCATCCCGACGCGGGTGAGGGGGGCGGGCTTGTTGTGGTCGGTGAGGTAGACGCGCGGGCGCATGGCGTAGCGGGTGGAGACGACGGAGAGGCTGTTGTTGGCGTAGGGGGTGGCGATGCCTGCCAGGTCGAGCACGGTGTGGAAGAAGGAGTGGCTGGACGATATGTCTTTGTCGCGGTTGGCCATGGCCGCCTGCCAATGTTCGGGATAGTTGGTCCGGTAGCCGGGCGACATCCATAGCAAGAGGGGTACGTGGAGCTGGTAGTACGAGGGCACGGGCGAGGCGTGTAGGAACAGCAGGCGTGCGTCGTCGAATATGTCCTCGCCGTGGTCGGAGGTGTAGGCCACGGCGGCATCGGCTTCCTGCGTCTCGAGCAGGAGGATGAGGCGTGCGAGGAGGTCGTCGGTCTGGCGTATGGTGTTGTCGTAGGCGTTCACCAATTGGGGGCGGTTCTTGGGTTCGGCCTCCGTGGGGTAATCGGGGGTGAAGCAGGCTTTGTCGCCGGGGTAGCGTTCGTGGTAGTTGAAGTGCGATCCGTAGGCGTGGAGCACGATGAATTCCTTTTCGGCTCCGCGGTCGAGTTCTTTGGTCACGAGGTTCAGCAGTTCCTCGTCCGAGGGGTTGTAGTGGGTGTCGGCGCTGTCTTCTTTGATGAAGTCGTATGTGTCTGCCTCCATGCCGAAGAAATCGATGAACGAATGGTTGCGACGTTGGTTAGAGAAGAAGGCCGTGTGGAATCCGGCCTCCTTGAAGGCGGTGATGATGCCCTTGCGGTAATAGATGGAATCGAAGTCGCAAGCGTTCACCCCGGAGAGCAGCATGGGTACGCTCTTGTGCGTGGTGTTCGACTCGCTCAGCGTTTTCGGGAACGTCACCAGTCCCGATTGCTCGGACAGGCGCGGGTTGGTCGCGCGGTTGTAGCCGAACAATTGCCAGTTGTCGGCGCGCGACGTCTCGCCGATCACCATGACGTACACCTCCCGTCGCCGCTGGGGATGCGTGGCTCGGGCGTGGTAGCTGAAGTCGCGCGAGGAAGCGTGGTAATGTTCGGTGAGGGCTGTGCGCTCCACGGCCAGCTTCGCGTTGTAGCAGACGTTGAGGGGGTATAGCTCGGTAGTGATCTCGTAGTCGGCCCCTTGCAGCTCGGCTCCCAGCAGGGAGAGGAAGCCGATGGCGAGCGTGGCTCCGGCACGTCGGCGCTGCTTATGCATGAAGCTGGTCGAGAGCTTTCGCTTGCGCACGACGGAGATGGCGGCCATCACCAGCGCCGGCACGTAGAGCAGCAGGACGATGCCGATGGCCGGCAACAGGTTGTCGAGCAGCTCGAGCGCCTCCGAGGAGTTGGTGGTGACCAGATTGAGGAACATATCCACGGCGATGATGGATTGTCCGAAGAGGTAGAGGAGCACGATCTGGAACGCGCCGAGAAAGACGAAGAGGAAGAGGAACCAAAGCATTTTGCCACAGTTTCTCGAGAGGGTCATCAGCACGTAGTAGCAGCCGAGCGGGAGCAGTATGTTGCAGACCTTGGCCAGCGGCGTCATCGGCTCGGTGACGCAAAGCGCCAGGTTGGGCGCCATCAGTATGGCGAGGAACAGGTAGAACAGGTGTTCTTGGTTCTCAAACCATGTTTGTATTGTCTTAAAAAGCTTCATTGATGCTAAAAATAAATCCGGATTGGCTTCGGCCGAATCCATAATCCAATCGTACGTTGACCCGTTTCTTGAACTCCCAGCGGTAGCCCAGCCCGTAATTGTGCAGGATGTGGGCGGGTCTGAAGTCGGAGAGCCGCGCGAAGACGGTGCCCGCGCCTACCCAGAAGGCCAGCCCGTTGCGTCTCCACACGTGTTGGCGCAGCTCCACCTGCGCGTCGGCGGCACATTTGTCGCGGTAGCGTCCCTCGTAGTAGCCGCGCATCGACTCGCTTCCGCCCAGCTTGGCCATCAGTCCCCAGGGCGTGTTGCCGTAGGTGAGCAGGGTGTGCGCTTGCGCGGCCAGCACGCCGCCTGTCCATACGCGGTGGTAGTAGCTGGTGGTCAGCTCGGTGCTGCTGAAGGCGTAATGATTGCCCAGGAAGGCGGGGCTGAACAGTTGGTCCACGCGCAGGTAATAGCCGCGGTAGGCGTTGGTGATGAAGTCGCGCGAGTCGTACACCAGCGACACGCCCAGGGTGGTGTTGGTGGTCGCGACGTCCTGTCCCTCCCACAGCTCGGGCTTGTCCATGCGGCTACCCCGTATGTAGTCGAACTCCACGGTGGGGCCGATGTAGAAGTTGCGTGCCACACGTATGGCGAAGTCGGCCTGCACGCGTGCCTGGAAGCGCTTGTAGGCACTCTCGTTGGCGTCGTCGCGGCCGTTCGGGTATCCTCGCCCCCAGTAGAGGCTGGGGAAGGAGTAGAAGTATAGCTTGTAGTTGAGGCGATACTTGTCGCGGGGGAAGAGGTGGTTGCCCTTCACGCCCAGCAGATAGAATCCCACGGTGGAGACGTCGCCGTAGATGGAGACGTTGGACGGGGGCAGGAGCGAGTCGGTGCGATACAGCCCGGCGGCCACCAGCCCCAGGCCCAGCTTCACGTCGCTGGAATAGTGTGGCCCGCCGATCACGCTGAAGTCGAATTTCTTGTTCTTTTTCTCCTTGTTGGCGTTGTTGAAGTAGTCGATGAACTTCCTGAAGAAGCCTCGTTTGGCTACCGTGGTGTCGGAAAGGGCGTTATCGTCCTGTGCGGCCGATATGGCTGTGGTATCTCTTCTCTGCAGTCCTGTTGCCTGGGAATCATCTGGTGTGTATCCCCGTGCGCCGAGCGCGGTTTGTGTCAACAGTATTTGTGCGGAGAGGACTATGAATATACTCTTTTTTATACCTCTCATACATCAATTTGGTGTGAAACGGGCCGCAAAGATAGCTCGTTTCTTTCTAAATATAATGCCTTTCGGGTACTTTTTGTTTCAATTTACCCATATAATCACTACTTACCAACCCCTGATCACTATTCACTCCCCTCAATATCCTAATAAATGAGGATTGGCCATCCGCCGTTTTTCTCGTTTCTTTGTAGCGGCAATACATGCGATGCACGACGTGCCGACTAACTCATCCTTTCGTATGACAAAAAAGAACATGCTGATGGCCCTGGCGCTTCTCGCTACCGCGTCGGTCCGGGCCGAAAAACTACCCGTCGATTCGCTGAAGGTGGTCGACCTCGAGGAAGTGACGATCATCGCCGCGCCCAAAGAGAACACGAAGCTGCGCGAGCAAGCCCTGTCGTCCACGCTCCTGTCGCAAGACGACATGCGGGCCAACCAAGTGAACTCGGTGAAGAACCTCTCGGCCATCGTGCCCAACCTTTTCATCCCCGACTACGGTTCCAAGCTCACCACCTCTATATATATACGAGGCATAGGCTCTCGCACCAACACCCCCTCCGTGGGGCTGTATGTCGACAACGTACCCTATATCGAGAAATCCGCTTTCGACTTCGACTACTACGACATCGAGCGCGTCGACGTGCTCCGCGGCCCGCAAGGCACGCTCTACGGACGCAACACCATGGGCGGCCTCATCAAGGTGCACACCAAGTCGCCCTTCAACTACCAGGGTACGGACGTCATCCTCGGCGCCGCCACGTATGGCGACTACAAAGCTTCGCTCACGCGCTACCACCGCCTCTCCAACAAGTTAGCCTTCTCGGCCGGAGGATTCTACGACCATACGGGAGGCTTTTTCAGGAACGTCGCCCTCGACAATCAGCGAGTGGACAAGAGCGACGCCGGAGGCGGACGCCTGCGCGCCATCTACTTTCCCACCAGCGACCTCAAGCTCGACGCCAGCGTGAACTACAGCTACAGCGACCAAGGCGGGTACCCATACGCCTACACCGGCGTGACGCGGGGACTGACGCCCGACGGCCAGGAACCGGCGCCCACCGTGGAGACACGACCCGAATACATGGGCAAGATTGCCTACAACCGGCGTAGCGGATACCGTCGCGGACTGCTCAACGCCGGGCTGACGCTGGAGTACCAGGCCCGGGGCTTCATCCTCAGCTCCGTCACGGGATTCCAGAACCTCAACGACCGTATGTCCATCGACCAGGATTTCACCGAGAAGGACATCTATACCCTCTGCCAACGCCAGCGCTCCAACACCCTGTCCGAAGAGCTTGTGATGAAGTCCAAGCCCGGTGGCGACTGGCAATGGGTGACGGGAGCTTTCGGCTTTTACCAATGGCTGCGCACCAACGCTCCGGTGACCTTCCGTGAGGACGGGGTGAAGGAAATGATCGAGGGCAACGTGAACCACGTCTTCGACCAGTTGCAAGCCAGTAACCCCATGATGCCCCCGATGGGCATGACTATCCACAACACCGAGCTGGGCGTGCCCGGAACGTTCCGCACGCCGACGATGAACCTCGCCATCTATCACCAGTCGACCTACAACGACCTGCTCGTCGACGGCCTCTCGCTCACCGTGGGCCTGCGACTCGACCTCGAGCGGATGAAGATGTCCTACGACACCTCGATCGACCCGATGAACTTCGACTTCAGCGTTGGCGGACGTCCTTTCGCGGAAGGCTTGGTGGCCGACTATGCCCTCGTGGGCACGGAGTCCGACGCTTACCTCCAGCTGCTGCCCAAGTTCGCCCTGCAGTACGAATGGGAACGAGGCAACAACGTCTACGCCACCGTCTCCAAAGGATACCGGTCGGGCGGATACAATATACAGGGATTTTCCGAACTGATACAGCAAGGCTTGCGCAACTCGGCCATGGACGCGCTCCGCGCCGCCGCTCCTCCCCAGGTGGGCGGCATGATTCCCGAGGGCAAGCCCGTGCAGGGTGTCGGCGAGGCCACGACCTACAAACCCGAGTACACCTGGAGCTACGAGGCGGGCGCACGCCTCACCCTCTGGCAGGACAGGCTGTGGGCCGACCTCTCGGGCTTCTACATGAATACCCGCGACCAGCAAATCTCCGAGTTCGTGGAGAGCGGCCTGGGACGCGTCACCGTCAACGCCGGCAAGAGCCACAGCTACGGCGCCGAGCTGGGACTGCGCGCCAGCCTGACGCGCGACCTTAGCCTACAGGCCAGCTACGGCTACACCTATGCCGCCTTCACCGACTACGTGGCCCGCGAGAAGATGGACGACGGCACCTACCAGGACGTGAGCTACAACGGCAAGCGCGTGCCTTTCGTGCCCCGCCACACGCTGAGTGTGGGTGGGCAGTACGGCATCCCGTTCGGGCAAGGCAGCTTCGTGGATCGCCTCGTGCTGCAGGCCAGCTACAACGCCGCCGGACGTGTCTACTGGACGGAGCGCAACAACGTGAGCCAAGCTTTCTACGGCCTGCTGGGGATGCGCCTCAGCGCCGAGATGGGGAACGCCAGCGCCAGCGTCTGGGCACGCAACATCCTCGACCGCCGCTACACCGCCTTCTACTTCGAGACCATGAGCAAGGGCTTCGCGCAGATGGGCAATCCCGTCCAGCTGGGCATAGAGTTGCGGTGCCGGTTCTAAGCTTCCTTCTTCAGGTAAACCATATCCGTCAATAGCTTGCCGTCCTCTATCATGGGATGGTCATAGTTGTCGATAAAGAAGTTGGGGATACGATGCGAATAGGTAAATCCGCAATGCGCGTAAAACGATAGGATTTGCGGGGTCTCGCCTGTACCGACCAGCCAGGTACGGGCGATGCCCCGATAATGGGTCTCGACGTATCCGATCAACCGTCGGGCATAGCCTTTTCCCTGGTGCTCGGGATAAGTGGCTATACTCTTGATTTCATATACGCCTTCCCCCTCGTTTGTCACGACAATGGAGGATACGGGGCTATCGCCGCGGTACAGCACAAACATGTCTCCGCGTTCCAGATAGAGGTCTATCATGGATTCTTGCTCATCCGCCAGCAAGAGGAGGTCGAGATACCGTTTCTTGTTATTGATGATTTGTTCTATAGCTTCCATCTATACGGTTTCAATCTGTAACGGGACGAGGAATCTTGACAATAAACTGATCTCCCCCCGTGTCATTTATTAGTTCGATATCAGGTTGTTCCGCGATAGCTCTTTTAATACCTGAACCTAATCCACTAAAAGGCATCGTGCGCAAGCCAAATGATACTAATTGATTGTTCCTGATAATCGGGTTCCCATACTTTATATCTTCTACCGTGAGGCTATTTGGCAATTTGCCCGGACTGATGATTTCCACCCTATTGTCAAATATCAGTAGGCGTATCGGGGAATTCCTGAAATAATCCCTATGGACCAGAGCTTTCTGTACCAGCTCCACTAAGGCGACTTCCGATACTTCTAAACGTCCAATAGAATTGAATCCTTGATCACCCTGCAAATACTTCAGGTTAGCCTTCAAGAAGAACATGGCCTCATTGAATAACTGAGGAATAGTACCTCTAAAATCTGCGGGTTTACTCCGGTACAGGGTGCCGGCAATGTCATTGCCTACGATAGATGCGGCTTTAATGGTAAAGGCGGGCTTAACACTCTGCGGATCGTTACCGAAGAACAGAAGTCCAGCCAAGGAAAGTTGCCCGTTACGCAATACTCGCTTGGCCTTTAACGCTTCTTCCAGCGTTAGTCCTTTCTCTTCGTAGGTTAGTCCGAAGTCTCTCTTGAAATAATTCGCGAACGCCTCTTTGTTGATGTCATCCATATTGGTTCCATAGACTTCCATTTCGTCAACCAATAGGTTACCGCTGTTTTGGAATAAACGCATGATTTCGGGATTGTCGGTAAGCAGGCGTTTGTTTGAGCCTTGTTTCACATAGATTTCCCCTTTCGCTGTTTTGTATGGCTTGTTTATGCCTTCTTGGATACGTATGACCAATATGTTTCTTCTGGAATTGTCTACATCAATCTTTACCACTTCTGTATGTATGTAGACTATAGGCCTAATGTTATCCGCAATTTGGGATATGACTCTGTCATATTCTTCTATTTGTTTGGCAGACAGACCTGTTGGTTCTCCCGTGACATCTTTAATGCCAATAAGAATGACACCTCCCAGGGAATTGGACATTGCCACGATTTCTTGCGCTACACTGTCTTTGTGCGGAAGTGTTTCCTTGAATTGTACTGTACTGGTCTCGCCAGTGCTGATTATATCTAATAGTTCAATTGCGTTCATACCTTTTGTTTCCTCCCATATTTTATTAATCTACCGGCATCCATATTTCCCATTTTAAAGTCACTTTCATTTCTTTTCCAAGGCTTAATGACTTCGTCAGTCGCCAACCAAATATCACTCTTGCCCGTCCAATCAAGGACATACCGTTCATTGGCGAAATTGGCATTCCCGCCTAACGTCGCTTCGAGCTTTTCCCAACCCACCTTACCTTTGTCAGAGACTTCTGGAATAAGTGGTCGAAGCGTCTTTATCCGTTCCTCTGCAGGCTCTTGAGAGTATCCGTTCATCCATCAATATTCAATTGTGACGCAAATTTAGGTAAAAGCCGCGAGCTTTTACGCCGGCAGAATAAAAAAACAAGGCCAGTTCAGATTTCAGCCTCTTTTGGGGGCAATGGGAATTTCAAGGCCTCCAAACTTCTGTCTCTTCCTTGAAAAGATGGGGCATTAGGAATATCCTGTGTCTATCCAGAACCGCAAATCTACCTTCTTTGGGCATGAAGCCCGTGTCGCCGAGGAAGGGTAAGTCAACTCCGGTCGTGTCTGTAGAGTCTCTCCGTACTCTTAGGGACAGAAGCTCCGTACTCACGAGGAGAGGTCGCTGCTCCTTCCGAGGAAAGATGGAGGGCTTCTCTCGAGGAGAGGTGAAGGGGTACTCACGGGCAGAGGACGATGCTCCTCTCGGAGGTGGATGACTGGCTCATACGGAGTGAACGCCGTGCGGACTAATCACTAATCACTATTATCCCCTTTCCTACAAGGAGTTTTCGCGAACACCCCCTACGCGCTCCCGAAACATATTGTAGAGAGTGAGTGATTTCACTGTCATAAACCAGCTATCCATCCGCTCGCGAAATGTGAGATTTTGCTGGAGACGGTGCGGGATAAACACAGGTTTTCACTGGTGCCCCGATGAATACGCAAATTCCCCCTACGCATCGCTCAAACGCTATTGGCGTGCGTAGGGGGAATCTCTGTATCCGCACTGTTCAGCGCGTTGATTTCACCACACGTTCACCCGTTTCTCTTGCGGGATGAACATCGGGTCCTTGTCGGTGACGTCGAAGGCCGTGTACCAAGTGTCTATCTGTGGGAGCGCTCCGTCGACCCTCCATTTGGCGAGGGAGTGGGGATCGAGCTTGGTGAGGCGGACGATCTCCTCGGGGCGTATGTTGCCTGCCCATACCCGGGCGAAGGCGAGGTAGAAGCGCTGGTCGGGGGTGAATCCGTCGACGGTCTGCAGCGGACGGGTCTGCATGGCTTTCTGGAGGGCTTGATAGGCTACCTTCAGTCCGCCGTGGTCGGCGATGTTCTCGCCCAGCGTGAGCTGTCCGTTGCCATATACGCCGGGAGCCACTTCGATGCTGTCGAAGAAGTTGACCATCACTTGCGCGCGTTCATTGAACTTCTCGGCATCTTCTTTCGTCCACCAGTCCTTCATGTTGCCGTCCTTGTCGTACTGGCGTCCCTGGTCGTCGAATCCGTGGGTCATCTCGTGTCCTATCACCACGCCGATGGCTCCGTAGTTGCAGGCGTCGTCGGCGTTCATGTCGAAGAAGGGCGGCTGGAGGATGGCGGCGGGGAAGCAGATCTCGTTGGTGGTGGGATTGTAGTAGGCGTTCACCGTCTGCGGCGTCATCTGCCACTCATCCCTGTCGACGGGCTTGCCGAACTTGCCGATCATGTCGTTGTACTCCCATTGGCTGGCGCGTTCCACGTTGGCCCAGTAAGAATCGTTCATGATTTGCAGGGTGGAGTAATCCTTCCACTTGTCGGGGTAGCCTATCTTGACGTGGAAGGCGGCGAGCTTCTCGAGGGCTTTCTCCTTGGTCGGCTCGCTCATCCACGGCAACGCCTTGATGCGCTCGCCGAGCGCGCCTTGCAAGTCCTGCACCAGCGTCACCATGCGCGCCTTGGCCTCGGCGGGGAAATATTTCTCGACGTACATCTGCCCCAAGGCTTCGCCAAGGGCCGCGCTGACGATGCCCACCGAGCGTTTCCAGCGGGGGCGTTGCTCTTGCTGTCCCGACATGGTACGTCCGTAGAAGTCGAAGTTCTGCGCCACGATGTCGTCGCCCAGGTAGGGAGCGGCCGCGTTGATGAGGTTCCATTGCAGATAGAGCTTCTGCTCGTCGAACGGGACGGTGTTGATGACATTGGCCACCTCCTGCATGGCTTTAGGCTGGCCGATGTTCACCTCCCGCACGCCGTTAAGGCCCGAGATGGAGAAGTAGGTGTCCCAGTCGAACGTGGGATACGTGGCTTTCAGCTTGGCGAGATCCATCTTGTTGTAGTTGGCTTGCGGGTCGCGTAGCTCCACTTGCGAGCTTGCCGCCTTGGCCAGGCGGGTCTCGATGTCCATCACGGCCTTCACGGCACGCTGGGCGGTGGCCTCGTCGTAGCCCGCGAGTTGGAACATCTTGCCGACGTGTTCCTGGTACTTCGTGCGGATGTTCACCGTGTTCTCGTCCTGCTCGAGGTAGTAGTCGCGCTGCCCCATGCCCAGTCCGCCCTGGTAGGTCTGCACCAGGTTGACGGAGCTGTTCTTGTCGTCGGCGGCGATGTAGAGCTGGAAGTAGGGTCGCACGCCCAGCTTCTGCGCCTCGGCGAGGTAGGAGTAGATGTCGGCCTTGTCCTTGAGCGCCTCGATGGCGGCCAGCTCGGCCTTGATGGGTTCGGCGCCGTCGTGGTTCAGCTTCACGCTGTCCATGGCGATGTTGTAGAGGTCGCCTATCTTCTGCGCCACGCTTCCCGGGGCGTTGTCGGTCTTGGCCGACAGTCCGGTGATGAGGTCGTTCAGTTGCTGGCGGGTGTTCTCGGCCAAGAGGTCGAACGATCCGAAGCGTGAATACTCGGCCGTGAGCGGGTGGCTCTTGATCCATCCGCCGCAGGCGTATTGATAGAAATCGGTACCCGGCTGCGCCGTGGTGTCCAGATTGGCGAGGTCGATGCCCGTAGTGAGCGTGGCGGCCTCTTTCTTGCTGTTGCATCCTGTCATTATCATGCAGATTGCTAAGAGTGGTAAATACTTGGTTGTTCTCATACTTATGTTAGTGATTAGTGATTAGCGGGGGGAGTTCACCACAGATTACACAGATTCACACAGATTCTATTGTTATGATAAACGAAGATTCATGCAAGAATAAAATAATCTGCGCGAATCTGTGTAATCTGTGGTGAGGTTTCCACGAGTCGCTATATGATTGTTTTTTCCAGTTCGGTGGAGAGTCGCTCCCACTCCTCCACGGCGTCGTCGAGCTGGCGTTTCAGCCGTTGGTGGCGTTCGTAGAGCGCCATGTCGGCGGCTCCCTCGGGCGTGGCCATCCGGGTCTCGAGCATGGCGATGGCGGCCTCGGTCTCCCCGATGCTCTTCTCGCGGTCGGCCACTTGGCGTTCCAGCTTCTTGGTTTTCCGGTTCAGCTCCTTCTGCGCCTCGTAGGAGAGCTTGTTGGTCGACGCCTTCGGCGTGTCGTCGTCCGTCCTTGCCGATGCCGTGGGCGAGGTGGAGAGCGATGGGGCGGCTTGCAGCTCGTTGAGGCTGTCGATGCGCTTCTTCTGGAGGAAATCGTAGATGCCGCCGAGGTGCTCGCGCACGGCTCCTCCGCCAAACTCGTACACCTTCGTCACCAGGCCGTCGAGGAAGTCGCGGTCGTGGCTCACCACGATGACCGTTCCGTCGAAGTTGCGGATGGCCTCCTTGAGCACGTCCTTGGAGCGCATGTCGAGGTGGTTGGTGGGTTCGTCGAGGATGAGGAAGTTGACGGGTTGCAGCAGCAGGCGGATCATGGCCAGGCGGGTGCGTTCGCCACCCGAGAGCACCTTCACCCTTTTGTCCGACGCCTCGCCGCCGAACATGAATGCGCCCAGTATGTCGCGTATCTTGAGGCGGATGTCGCCTGTGGCCACGCGGTCGATGGTGTCGAACACGGTGAGGCTCTCGTCGAGCATCTGCGCCTGGTTCTGCGCGAAGTAGCCTATCTGCGTGTTGTGCCCGATGGTGAGCTTGCCGTCGAAGTCGATCTCGCCCATGACGCACTTCACCAAGGTCGATTTCCCTTCGCCGTTCTTGCCCACGAAGGCTACCTTGTCGCCCCGGTGGATGGTGAGGTTGACGTGGCTGAACACCACGTGGTCGCCGTACGCCTTGCGCACCTCGTCGCAGACCACGGGGTAGCTGCCGCTCCGGCTGGCGGGGGGGAACTTCAGGCGCAGGGTGGACGTGTCCTCCTCGTCCACCTCGATGCGTTCTATTTTCTCTAACTGCTTGATGCGGCTCTGCACCTGCACGGCCTTGGTGGCTTTGTAGCGGAAGCGCTCGATGAAGGCTTCCGTCTCCTCGATCTGCTTGCGCTGGTTCTCGTACGCCCTCAGCTGCCCCTCGCGGCGTTCCTTGCGCAGTACGACGTACTCGTCGTACTTCACGCGGTAGTCGTATATCTGTCGGCAGGAGATCTCTATGGTGCGGGTGGTGACGTTGTTGAGGAAGGCCCTGTCGTGGCTCACCAGCACCACGGCGTTGGCCCGGGTGGCGAGGAAGTTCTCCAACCACTGTATGCTCTCTATGTCGAGGTGGTTGGTCGGCTCGTCGAGCAGCAGCACGTCGGGGCGTCGCAGCAGCAGCTTGGCCAGCTCGACGCGCATCCGCCATCCGCCCGAGAACTCGGAGGTGGGGCGGTCGAAGTCCTCGCGGGCGAAGCCCAGTCCCAGCAGCGTGCGCTCCGTCTCGGCGCGGTAGTTGGCGTTGTCCATCATCAGGTAGCGGTCGTTCTCGTGGGCGAAGCGTTCGATGAGTTGCCGGTAGCTCTCCGATTCGTAGTCGGTGCGCTCGGCCAGTTCCTGGTTGAGCCGCTTGATCTTGGCTTGCAGCTCGAAGAGTTCGGCGAAGGCCAGCTCGGCCTCCTCCATCACCGTGCGATGGTCGGCCAGCGCCATCACCTGCGGCAGGTAGCCGATGGTGATGTCCTTGGGCAGCGCCACCACGCCGTGCGTGGGTTGTTGCAGTCCGGCCAATATCTTGAGCATGGTGGACTTGCCGGCGCCGTTCTTGCCCACCAGCGCGATGCGGTCTTTCTTGTTGATGACGTAGCTGACGCCCTCGAAGAGGGGTGTCGCGTTGAACTCTACCGATAATCCTTCTACTGAAATCACGTCTGTATTCTATTAATATTATCCCGTAAGGGCGCACAAACTTACGGAAAATATGAATAGAAAGGGACATGAAGGGGGAAAAACTTCACGGTAGGGCCTGTTCGCCCACAGGTTCTTCGTTCGTCGAAAGCGACTTTATATGCCGCATATTCCTCGTGCGGAAAAACAGGTCACCCCCTTTTTATTCCACCCGTTTATTCGATTGTATCCTTAAAAGCACTACTTTTGCAGGCAAAGGAGAACCGATTCGGATCATTCATCCTCAAACGAATTTATATAGCAGACATGAGTCCAACCGTTATATCTATTACCATTGTGGCTTACTTTGTCATCCTGTTCGCCATCTCTTATGTCGCGGGACGCAAAGCCGACAATGAAGGCTTTTTTGTGGGAAACCGTAAGTCGGCATGGTATGTTGTCGCTTTTGCCATGATCGGCTCCACCATCTCGGGGGTCACCTTCGTTTCCGTTCCGGGCATGGTGCAGGCCAACGGCTTCGCTTATTTGCAAATGGTGCTTGGCTTTATCGTCGGCCAGTTCATCATCGCGTTTATACTCGTCCCGTTGTTCTACCGGATGAATCTGGTTTCTATCTATGAATATCTGGAGAACAGGTTCGGGGCCGCGTCTTACCAAACAGGGGCCTGGTTCTTCTTCATCTCGAAGATGCTGGGAGCCGCCGTGCGACTGTTCCTCGTCTGCCTGACGCTACAGCTGCTGGTCTTCGAGCCTTTCCATCTTCCCTTCCTGCTGAACGTGGCACTTACCGTATTTATCGTCTGGCTCTACACTTTCCGCGGAGGGGTGAAGTCGCTGATATGGACCGACACGCTGAAAACGTGCTGCCTGGTGGTCTCCGTGGTGCTGTGCATCTACTATATAGCCTCCGGTTTGCACCTCAGCTTTAGCGGATTGGTTGCCACCGTGTCGGATAGCGACCTCTCGAGGACATTCTTCTTCGACGACGCGAACGACAGGCGCTATTTCTTTAAACAATTCCTTGCGGGAGTATTCACCGTCATCGCGATGAACGGACTTGATCAGGACATGATGCAGCGCAATCTTAGCTGCAAGAACTTCCGGGATTCACAAAAGAACATGATCGCGAGCGGCATCTCGCAATTTTTCGTCATCTTGCTCTTCCTGATGCTTGGCGTATTGCTTTTTACGTTCACGGCGACACAAGGGATAGCCAATCCGGATAAGAGTGATGAGGTATTCCCTCTGATCGCGACCGAATACTCCCCGGGGATAGTGGGCATACTTTTCATTATCGGGCTGGTCGCTTCGGCCTATTCGGCTGCCGGCTCGGCGCTGACGGCGCTGACCACCTCTTTCACTGTCGACATTTTGCGTGCGCAGCGGAAGGGGGATGCCGCGCTTGGCCGGATACGCCGACATGTGCATATCGGTATGGCGGTGCTGATGGGAACGGTTATTTTCGTTTTCAACTTGCTGAACAATACCAGTGTCATCGACGCGATTTACACCTTGGCAAGTTATACGTATGGCCCTATTCTCGGACTATTCGCCTTTGGCATCTTTACCAAGAAGCGGGTTTATGACCGATACATTCCCTTGGTGGCCATTGCCTCTCCCATACTTTGCTATGTCCTGCAAAGCAATTCGGAAGCGTGGTTCAACGGTTACCAGATCAGCTACGAGCTGCTCATTATCAATGCTTTGTTTACCTTCATCGGACTATCTCTGCTCATTAGGAGACACGATAAAACAGATTGAGGTCGTGTGAATGCTCTCAATTTACGCGATCGGGTAAGTGCATAGAAGGCCCAACGGATAGAGTATGAAGGTTGACACTTACACGAGCATGGACACGTTCGCGTCCGCGCTTGGCGCCAACCTGACGGCATTGGAGAAGTCATGGGGAAAGAGAAGGACGACGACACGCTTCCCTGGCGCCTGAAGGGTCTTATCAAGCGGGCCAGCTCTTCCTTTTCTTTACGAAGGTGACGAAGTTCGGCCAGGCCTGCGTGTTCATAAAATCTCATAGTCCATATGTTAAACTGATAAATATCGTATAATTATCCCCGTAAATCTACCTACCTTTGCCGGACACAGCAGAACTTTTTTATTTAAAGCCTAAAACAACGTGAAACAGAAAATTTCTTTTAGCCTCATTTACCGCGACATGTGGCAATCGTCCGGTAAGTACCAACCTCGTGTCGACCAGCTGACGCGAATCGCTCCCGCCATTATCGACATGGGATGCTTCGCCAGAGTGGAAACCAATGGAGGCGCTTTCGAGCAAGTGAATCTCTTGTATGGAGAAAACCCTAACAAAGCCGTCCGCGCTTTCACAAAACCCTTCAATGAAGCAGGCATCAAAACGCACATGCTGGACCGTGGCCTCAATGGGCTACGTATGTATCCCGTTCCTGCCGATGTGCGTAAACTGATGTATCGCGTGAAACACGCGCAGGGTGTCGACATTACCCGTATCTTCTGCGGACTGAACGACCCTCGTAACATCATTCCATCTATCCGTTACGCTACCGAAGCTGGCATGACCCCTCAGGCGGCGCTCTGCATCACTTACTCGCCCATACACACGGTGGAGTATTACGGGCGGATAGCCGACCAGCTCATCGAAGCCGGCGCGCCGGAGATTTGCCTGAAAGACATGGCAGGCATAGGTAGGCCGGCTATGCTGGGAGAGCTGGTAAAAGCCATCAAGGACAAGCATCCGGAGGTGCTCATAACCTATCACGGACACAGTGGTCCCGGCCTCTCCATGGCCTCCATCCTTGAGGCGTGCGACAATGGTGCCGACATTATCGACGTGGCCATGGAGCCTCTCTCTTGGGGCAAGGTGCATCCCGATGTCATCTCCGTGCAGGCCATGCTGAAAGATGCCGGCTTCGATGTGCCCGAGATTAACATGAAAGCTTACATGCAGGCTCGTTCGCTCACGCAAGAGTTTATCGACGACTTCTTGGGCTTCTTCATCGACCCGACGAACAAGCACACCTCTTCGTTGCTGTTGAAGTGCGGACTGCCAGGTGGCATGATGGGGTCGATGATGTCGGATCTGAAGGGCGTTCGCTCGGGCATCAACATGATGCTGCGTGCGCAAGGCAAGCCCGAAGTAAGTCTCGACGACCTCATGCTGATGCTATTCGACGAAGTTGAATATGTATGGCCTAAGTTGGGCTATCCTCCCTTGGTCACTCCGTTCAGTCAATACGTGAAGAACGTGGCGTTGATGAACGTGATGGCTTTGCTGAAAGGTGAAGAACGCTGGGGCATGATAGACAGCCATACCTGGGATATGATTTTGGGCAAGAGCGGTAAGCTACCCGGCGAGCTGGCTCCCGAGATTGCCGAACTGGCAAAAAGTAAAGGTTACGCCTTCAGCGACACTAATCCGCAAGATAACTATCCCGATGACTTGGATACCTATCGCAAAGAGATGGCAGACAACGGCTGGGACCAGGGCGAAGACGACGAAGAACTCTTCGAGCTGGCTATGCACGACCGTCAATACCGCGACTACAAGTCGGGGGTAGCGAAAGAACGCTTTGAAGCCGAAGTCGGAAGAGCGAAGGATGCACAGATGGCCAAGAGCGGTTACAGCGAAGAAGACATACTGAAACTGAAACGAGCGAAAGCCGATCCCATCGTAGCTCCCGACAACGGACAGGTGCTTTGGGAAGTGGCTGTCGAAGGCCCTTCGGTGGCACCCGCCATTGGCCGTAGGTACGAGCATGACCGGACATTCTGTTACCTCTCTACTCCATGGGGAGAATACGAAAAGGTCTATACCGGCTTTACCGGACGCTTGGTCGAGATTTGCGCTCCGCAAGGCACTACCGTTCACCGTGGCGATCCCATCGCTTACATCGAACGCTGCGAATAGGAAGGCGACAGATAGTCGATAGGGCTGGTGGCATAAGCGGCAAGGAGCCACGGGGAGATTACAGCCTATTCATCTCCCCGGTGGCCTGCTCGCCTTTGTACTTGCTCTTGGTGGCGTTGAAGCGATAGGCGATGGAGAGGCGCACGTTGCGCGTGTCTTGCCGGGTGATGTTTCGGATGAAGAGGTGGTTCATATCGATCACCGTCTTCACTTTCTCGGTGTTGAGGATGTTGTTTCCCACTAAACTGAGCACCAACTTGTCGCGACAGAGCTTGCCGGTGAGGTACGCGTCGAGGCGGAACATGCCGTAGCGGTAGTTGAAGTCGGAGTGTCCGCTGGTGTAGACTCGGGCGTTGAGGCCGAACTGCCATTTCTTGCGGAAGGCGAACGAGTTTTTCATCTCCACTTCGTAGGTCGGCTTATTGAACGTCCGTCCGGCGTACTTCCGGTATTGCTTGTAGAAGGAGCAATCCAGGGCGGGCTGCCAGAGGCCGACCTTGGGGGAATAGGAAATGTAGGCTGACAGCTCCTTCTCGTCGAAGTTCTCGTACTTGCTGATCACCACGGCGGGATTTTTCTCGCTTTGCGTCGAGGGTACGCTGTAAACGTCTTTCGCGATGTTGTAGTCCACCGAGGCTTGCAGGTCTTTCCATTGCAGCATGAGGCTGAGCTGGTCGGTGATTTGTGGCCGCAAGTAGGGATTCCCTATCTCGAGCCAGTAGGCGTTGTCGTACTGCGTGCTGCTGCGAAGCGCCCAGTAGCTGGGCCGGTCCACGCTGCGCGAATAGTTCAGCGTGGCTTGCAGGTCGCCGGCGTAGGAGAGGTTGATGCTGGGGAAGAGGTCGTGATAGGCGCGGCTTTGTCCGTCCACTTTCTGCCCGTGCTCGTAATAATTGGCCTCGACGCGCTCGTAGCGCAAGCCCGCCGCGGCCGAGAACTTCCCGAAGCTCTTGTCGTACCGTGCGAAGGCGGCGCGCGAATCCTGCTTGATGGTATTCTGGTTGTTGGCCAGCTCGTGCTCCTCGCCCGCCTCGTTGGTGTCGAACGACTGCTTGGTGCGGGTGTACGAATAGTCGACGCCGTACGTCCACTGGCCTTTCCAGGCGGGTGTGGTCAGTACCAGCTTGGTGGCGAAGAGGCGATAGCCCAGCCGGGTGTCGGTCACGATACGTTCTGTCTCCTTTCCGTCCGATAGGTAGGTGACGTCCTGGTACATGGGGTTGTGTCCGTAGGCGTAGTCCACGTCCCATTTGGCCGTAAGGTTCTTGGCGATCGTGCCGCTGTAATAGGCGTTGAGGTAGTTGCGATAGCGGCTCATGCCCGATAGCTCTCGCGTCAGCAAGTCTTGTTCCAGCCCCGTCCCGTGTGCGGTGAGTCCGCCGGTCATTACGGCGTCGTTGGTGTATTCGATGTGCTGGAACTTCATGCCGACGGACTGTTTCTCTTTCCACGAATAGCTGATGCCTCCGTATGGATTGAGCTGGCGGTCGCGCGCCGGAGCGGTGCTCCAGTTGTGTATCGCGGCGTCGAGGTTGTCGTAGGTGGTGGTGAAGTCGAAGTCGTACACCTGGCGCAACTGGCGGGCGTAGATGCCTCCCGTCAACTCCCATCCGCCGCGTTGGTACATCAGGTCGAGCTGCTCCTCGCCCGCCTCGAGACGGCTTTTGGTGAAACGGCCGCGCACGTATCCGCTGATGCCCTCGCCCCGCTTCTTCACGGTCTCGATCTTGATGACCGACTTCACGTCGGCGGGATACTCCGCCCCCGGGTTGAGGACGATGTCGACGCTCTTGATGTCGTTGGAGCTGAGCTTGCTAAGCTCCGTGTCGTCGTACATCCGTCGGCCGTTGATGTAGACGATGGGCGTTCCTCGCCCGAAGACAGTGAGCGCTTCGTCCTTCGCGCTCACGAACGGCAGTTGGCCCAGCACATCCATGGCCGTGCCAAGGTCGCTCAGCCTGCTGTCCCTGATGGTGGCCGTCACTCCTTCGCCGCTCATCTTGAAGCGGGGCGCGTTGCCTACCACCTCCACGCCGGCGAGCATGGTGGCGTCGGGTCGCAACGTGATGGCTCCTACGTTGGGCGTTGAGGGTTGCGTGAAGTAGGGTTGATAGCCGATGAAGGAGGCTTTGAGCAGATAGCGTTCCAGATTTCCCGCGTAAGGCATGGAAAATCGTCCGGAGGCGTCGGTGGTGGTACCGGTCACGAACGAGGAATCGGATTTTTGCAAGAGCACGACGTTGACAAATTCCATCGGAGTTTGTGCTTCGTCCCGTACTTCACCTGTCACGGCGATGGGTTGTTGTCCGTATGCCATAATGTTCGCGTAGCACAGCAGGACTAAGGTCATTGGTATGAATCTCATTGGTTGGGATTTTATGTTGTGGCGGCAAAGATAAGCATTTTATAGCCAAGTACCTGTTCCGATTAAGCAATATTTTCAATTCACTCGATTCACTCGTCCATATTCTCGAAATAGCGTGTTTTCGGGGCACCGGGAATATCCTGTGTTTGGGCAGAACCATCTCCGGTAAAGTCTCACATTTCGCGAGCGGCAAGAATATCTAATTAAAGTTTCCCACCCCTTCGCTCACAGGTTAGGCCTGGTTACAGATCCGCGAGGGGGTAACTCTGAGTCCTCCCTTCCAACGGAGGGGAGGTGCCCGGAGGGCGGAGGGGAGGGAAAACAATGAACGCACCGCGTATTGATTTATATGTAAATAAGTATGCTGGTTATTCTTCCCTCCCCTCCCCTCCGCTGGAAGGGGAGGACTCAGAGTTACCCCCTCGCGGATCTGTAACCAGGTCCAATCTGTGAGCGAGAGGTTGGGAAACTGTAGTATCTAAAAGCCTTCGCGGCTAATCAGGCATCTAAAATATTTGCAAAAAAGAGAAATATCGAAGACTTTCTCCATTTTCGCGAATGAAATGCTTCGAGTTCGCTGGGGAAAGCTTCACCTGAAATCGGGTGAGACAATAACCGGTCGGGGAAAGTCTCACCTGAAATCAGGTGAGACAATAACCGGTCGGGGAAAGTCTCACCTGAAATCAGGTAAGACAATAACCGGTCGGGGAAAGACTTACCTGAAATCAGGTGATAGAATAACCGGTCGGGGAAAGCATCACCTGAAATCAGGTGATAGAATAACTGGCCGGGGAAAGTCCCACCTGAAATCAGGTGATAGAATAACCGGTCGGGGAAAGTCCCACCTGAAATCAGGTGATAGAATAACCGGCCGGGGAAAGTCTCACCTGAAATCGGATAAGCATTTCACCAGGTACAGACCACTAATTTTAAATAAATAGGATCAAGATTGACACGACTTCTTTTAAATGACTTTCTAATGGACAGCATTCCAACTTTCACGGCGGTGTCTTGGAATTGGCCAAGGAAGAGCGCAATGTGAAAGATGCTGCCCGGAAACTACACTGGAGACGGTACAGGATAAACTCCGATTCTTACTGGTGCCCCCGAAAAGCTCCTTCTTTAAGTCTTCGAATACAAAGACCAAACAAAATCTTGGAAAAACAAAATATAGCCGTATCTTTGTAACGGCGGTTACGGTTACCGCCGTTACTAAAATCGGAATATATGGAATTTTACGATAGAGGAAATGAACTTGCGGAGCTGGAGCGGATACGTGAGCTATCCTTTTCCGACCATTCGCGCATGACTGTCGTTACCGGACGCAGGCGTATAGGAAAGACAAGCCTTATTATCAAGTCGGTAGAGGGTACGCCTACGGTTTATCTTTTTGTAGGGCGGAAAAACGAATCGACACTGTGCGCCGAGTTCGTGCCTGAAGTTGCCCGTGCGCTCCATGTGTTCGTGCCGGACGAGATACGCACGTTTCGCTCCCTGTTCCTATATATGATGGAGCTTGCCACGCGTTGCGCCTTCAATCTTATTCTCGACGAGTTTCAGGAGTTTCTGAACATCAATGAGTCTGTGTACAGCGATATGCAGAATATATGGGATACCTATCGGAAAAAGTCGAAAATGAACCTTATCGTTTCCGGTTCCGTCTATTCGCTGATGCAAAAGATCTTTCAAGATAAAAAAGAGCCTCTGTTCGGCCGTGCGGACAACATCGTCAAGCTCTCGGCGTTCGACCTCGCCACGCTCAAAAAGATTCTATGCGATTATCGACCCGAGTACACCAATGATGACTTACTTGCCCTGTACGCGTTCACGGGCGGTATTCCGAAGTACGTAGAGCTGTTCTGCGACAATCGTACGCTTTCGGTAGATGATATGATCGGGTTCATGGTACGCGAGAATTCATCGTTCACCGACGAAGGAAAGAATCTGTTGGTGGAGGAGTTTGGAAAGAATTACGCGACTTATTTTTCTATCCTTGGCGCGATCTCCGGCGGCATAAATACCCAGCCCGAAATAGAAGCGGCCTTGGGAGGCAAAAGTGCCGGCGGCCATCTCAAGCGGCTTATCGAGGACTACGACCTAATCGCACGTGTCCGCCCATTGCTGGCCAAGGAGGGGACGCAGACAGTACGATACGAAATCAAGGACAATTTTCTGCGCTTTTGGTTTAATTATTTCGACCGCTATCGCTCGCTTATCGAGATCAAGAATTTCGCGGGGCTTCAGGCCATTATCCGGGAGGATTACCCTACTTATTCGGGGCGGATTCTGGAGCGATATTTCAAACAGCAATTTGCCGAAAGCCACGAGTATCGGGAGATAGGGTCGTGGTGGGAGACTAAAGGCTCTCAAAACGAGATCGACATAGTGGCTTTGCGGTTGGAGAGAAACAAAGCTGTAGCCTGTGAAGTCAAGCGCCAGAAGAAAAACGTCAAGTCCGAACTGCTGGCAACGAAGGTTGAGCACCTCAAACACAAAATCCTGCCTAAATACGCTGTCGAGACACGCTGTTTGTCGTTGGAGGATATGTGACGGACCTTTCTCGGCAACTTACTCGGCAACCGGCAACTGGATCTCGGTCAGCCAGTCATCTTCGGATTCTTTGTTCCAAATGCCGTCGATGTAGCTGAACCGGGCAAGTCCTGTCGGCTTATAACCTTTGGCCTCGGCATACGAGTAGAGGTCGGCGAAGGTCTCGGGCATCTTTTCGTAAACGCCGCGGTGATTGACGCATAAGGCGACAGGCACCGCGGGTAGCCCACCGCCTCGTAATAGCGGAGTGTCTTGACCGTAACCTGACAAAGCTTGGAGAATTCTCCGATTTTAAACTTCATTTTTGTCCGCATAGACTTTAGTTTTACGACGCGAAGATAGACGCTGCCCTTAGGGACGAGTCAAGAGATTCGCGGATTTTATTTTCATGATCACCTCATAAAACTCATCTCTCGCCTCCCTCTCGGCAAACGGAGCGTGTCCGCATCGGGGCAAGATATACAGCGTGTACCCGATATTCAGGACATCCAACGGCTCCGTGACACCTTCTATCGGATGTGGATCTCTGTCGCCGTGGATAATATGCAGCGGACACGACACGCGCGAGGCTACATCCAACAAGCATCCACGCTTGCGCAATTCCGCCGCTTCGCTCCAGACGCTATCGTACATCCTGGCATCGACATGGGTGTTCCCCGCATACTCCTCCACGTCGTAATTGTCGCCCAAATGGGTAAGTCGGCGGAGTTCGTGCATCAGGGATTCATTTGGGGCGCGCTCCAACGCGCGAATGACCGACGACAATGCGTCAGCGTCGGTGGCGGACAGGTTTCTGAGACGATTCTCCAAAATGCGCGGCACATACCGTTCTTCCAACGGTGGACAACCTACAAGTATCAGGTTATCTATCGTACCAGCGTGGCGCGCGGCATACAACAATGCCAGCCACGCACCCCACGAATGGCCCAACAAGGTCACCGTGCCGGCGCGGGCCGCGAGGACATCGTCATGCAGCTCGTCTACCAGCTCAGCGATGGTATAGCGCGACTGTAGCGATTCAACCACCTCGAAACTTGCTGATAGACGGAGCGCCATCGGATGCAATTCGCCCGCTCCTCCAGGGCCGCCATGGACGAGGACAATCGTTTTTAATGGGCTGATGTCCATGCGGCTTGAGGACTTGCGATACATCGGCGATAGACAAGATGAGGCACGGACGACACAATCCCGCGGAAATGAGTAAGAAACGCGTGATTCGTGCAATCCGTGCCTAAACAAAGGGTTAGAACAGTTTGACGGGGTATTCGCCGGCGCTGATCAACGCCTGTATCTTGTCCACTACGCTTTGGCGGTCTTCGGGATAGGTGACGCCGAACCACTTGCTGGTGGTGTCGAGCACTTCGACCGTGGCGGTGCCGTCGTTGATCAGTTCGTCGACCATGAGGGGGATAAAGAACTCGCTCTTGAGGTTCTCCATGTTCCGGGAATCGGCGAGGAAGACCTTGAAGAAGTCGTCGCTGTAGCCGAAGTAGTCGGGGGTGAAGCCCCAGAAGTTCATGCTCACGGGCGTGGAGTCGGGGATGGCGACCCACTCGTCGTTTTCGTCGAGGAACTTCACCTCGCCGTCCATGCGCTGGATCTTGGTGCGTTCCACTACGGAGGTGAGCAGGTTGCCGGCGTCCGTGCCGCAGACGCCGCGCGACACCGTTCCGCTTTCGCTAAGCGTGTTGCCCACACGGAAGCCCACCATGGAGTAGACGCCACGCGAACGATCGGGGAGGGCGGACAAGAACTTGCCCATCACCTGGAAAGAGTCGCGGCCGTAGAAATCGTCGCAGTTGATGACGGCGAACGGCTCGTTGATCACTCCCTCGCCCATCATCACGGCGTGGTTGGTTCCCCACGGCTTGGTACGTCCCTCGGGACAGGTGAAGCCTTCGGGCAGTGCGTCGAGCGACTGGAACACCAGCTCGCAGGGGATGTGCCCTTCGTATTTGGAGATGATCTTGTCGCGGAAGTCCTGTTCGAAGTCCTTGCGGATGACGAAGACAAGCTTACCGAAGCCGGCGTTGATGGCGTCGTAGATGGAGTAGTCCATGATGGTCTCGCCATTGGGTCCCAGTCCGTCGAGCTGTTTCAGGCCACCGTAACGGCTGCCCATGCCGGCAGCCAGTAAGAATAAAGTTGGTTTCATACGCTATAATCTGTTATTTTATTAGGTTGGTGATATTGTATACGGTAAAAACGCTGCAAAGCTACGAAAACGAAACGTATCGAGCAATCCTTTGGGTAGCCGATGATGCGGACGACATCATTATTTAACCCCCACTCTCGCAGGTTCAGGACAGAAACAGCCTTTTCGGAAATGGTAAAATCGTCAGTACGTTGACGATTTTTATAGTAAAAACGTCAATGTACTGACGATTTTACCAATTTTGTCCCTCCCCATCAAACCCAAGTAATGGAATCGATCAAAAGATCTGTTCTTTCGGGTAGTTAACCAAGTAGAGGCGGTTGGTGGCTCGGGTGAAGGCGGTGTATAGCCATCGGAAATAATCGGGGGTGAGGTGCTCGTCGGTGAGGTATCCCTGGTCGAGGAAGACGTTGCGCCACTGTCCGCCCTGCGCTTTATGGCAGGTCACGGCGTAGGCGTACTTCACTTGCAGGGCGTTGTAGTGGGGGTCGGCTTTCATCTTCTTCATGCGGTCGGCCTTGAGGGGAAGGTCGGCGTAATCTTCGAGCACGGTGTAGAACAGTCGGTCGTTGTCGGCTTTCGGAAGCGCCGGGGCGTCGGTGTGGAGCGTGTCGAGCAGCAGGTTGGCGTCCAGCTCGATGTCGTGCTGGTCGGGGAAGCGGAGGGTGACTTCGGCGAAGCGGAAGCCGTACATCTCGCGGGTACGCCTCACCCGTCGCACCACGGCGACCTCGCCGTTGGCGATGAAATCCATCTCCTTGTCAGCTTCCGTCCAGTAGTAGTTGTTCTTGGACACCATCAGCAGGTCGCCACTGTTCAGCTCATCCTCCCGCCACAGAATCTGGGCGCGTATACCTTTATTATATAGGTTGGCCCGCTTGTTGGAGCGGCAGATGACGATGGTCTCGTCCATCCCGTCGGTGTCGTAGCAGGCGGTCAGCTCCTCGATCAGCTCGTTGCCGGGCAATACCTTGATGTCGGCGAAGCCATTCACCCGGATCTTCGGCAAGGCGTGACACGCTCCACCCGCTATGATCCGGCGCAGCCGCGTGGCGTTCCAGAGGATGCCCGAGTCGCCGACCTGGCGCACCACCTCCGTCAGCTCAACCTGGCGCACCTTCAGCCCGTAGCCCTTCAACGCGTCGGCCGAGAGGGCGGGACTTAGTTCCTCGCCCACGGGAGGCAACTGGGCGAGGTCGCCCATCATCAGCAGGCGACAGCCCTGTCCGGAGTAGACGAACCGCACGAGATCGTCGAGCAGCCTACCCGAGCCGAAGACGCTACCCGACAGGCCCTCGTTGGCAATCATCGACGCCTCGTCTATTATATATAAGGTATGGGTGGTGAGGTTGTCGCCCACGGAGAAGTCGCCCAAGTCGTTGGAGAACGACCGCTGCCGATAAATCTTCTTGTGGATGGTGAAAGCCGGATGTTCGGCGTAGGCCGAAAGCACTTTGGCCGCTCGGCCGGTGGGGGCGAGCAACATCGTTTTCTGCTTCAGCTGGTCCATGGCTTTCACCAGCGCGGCGACCAGCGAAGTCTTCCCCGTGCCGGCGTATCCCTTGAGCAAAAACGCCTCGTCGGACGCGGCAGAAAGCAGGAATTCCGAGAGCGATTTCACGGCTTCGGCCTGTTCCGATGTGGGCTGATAAGGGAAATTTTCCTTAATTTGCCTCTCCAAATAGTTATTTATCATTGTTACACAATAAAAAATACGGTGAAAATAGCGTATTTAAATTAAATTATCCTACTTTTGCGATGCGAATATAACAACTAAAAAACAATAAGTTATCATGAAAGCAGTACTTAATATTGTTTTAGGGCTATGTGCCCTGGCATTAATCTACATTTGCTATGCCAGTATCATGGGTCCGATAAACTTTGAGAACGCTCAAAAAACAAGAGAAACAGCAGTGAAAGCCCGTCTGATCGACATCCGTAAAGCGCAGCAAGAGTACCGCATGTTGCACAACGGAAAGTACACGGCCAGCATGGACACACTGATTGATTTCGTCAAGAACCAAAAGTTGCCCTTCGTCATGAAGCTCGGCCAGTTGACAGACCAGCAATTGGAAGACGGATTGACTGAGCAGAAAGCGGTTCGAATCATCGAAAAGGCAAAGAAGACAGGCCGCTTCGATGAAGTGAAGAAATGGGGTCTGGAGAACTTCAAGCGCGACACCACGTGGGTAGCCGTGCTGGATACCGTCTACCCCAGGGGCTTCAATCCCGACTCGATGAGGTACATCCCCTTCTCCGAGGGTATGATGTTCGAGATGGCTGCCCGAAACGATACCGACGCCAATACGGGAGCGCCGCTCAACTTGTTTGAGGTGAAGGCCCCGTACGAGAGCTTCCTGCGAGGTCTCGACAATCAAGAGATCATCAACCTGCGCGAACTGGCCGAAAAGACCAATCGCTACCCGGGCTTGAAGGTCGGCGACATCGAAACTCCGAACAACGGCGCAGGCAACTGGGAATAATGGTCGATCCCTTGTTGTCCAAGCAATGCACCTTATCCATCCGTCTTAGTACGGATGGATTTTCTTTTTCTATCTACAACCCCTTAGAGGAAGGGAGCGCACGTACGATAGACAAGGAGGTGGACGAGGCACGCTCGCTCACGGCCAACCTGCGAGCGGCGCTGCGTGAGCTGGACTTCATGGGTTTCGCCTACAAACGTGTCAACGTGATGGTCACCGGCCGACGCTTCACCACCGTGCCCCTGGAGACATTCGAGGGGGAAGAGGAAGAGGCCGAGACCCTGTTCCTCTGCAACCATCCGTGGCAAGAAAACGAAAAAGTGATGTTCAACCTCCTGACACGGAGCAACATCGTTGTGATCTTCGGTATCGACAAGAGCGTGCTCAGCCTCCTCGGCGAGCAGTTTGCCGACGCCCATTTCTACGCGCAAGCCACCCCACTCATCGACTATTTCGGCGCGAAGAGCCGCCTGGGCAACAGCAAGAAGATGTACGTCTTCGTCCGTGGCGAGGAGTTGGGCATCTACGTCTTCGAACGCGGACGGTTGTTGCTGGCCAACTCGTTCGGGTGCGCATGCACGGCCGACCGTCTCTACTACCTGCTCTACGTATGGAAGCAACTGGATTTCGACCAGGAGCGCGACGAGCTGCACCTGGCCGGCCCGCTACCCGGCAAAGATGAGCTGACCGGGGAGCTGAAACGATTCGTCAGGCAGGTGTTCGTCATGAACCCCGCCACCAATATTGACCTGCAAGCCCTACTGACATGCGAGTGATCGGAGGAATATACAAACACAGAAGGTTCGAGCCACCACGGACCTTCAAGGCGCGTCCCACCACGGACTTCGCCAAAGAGAGCCTGTTCAACATACTCGACAATCACATTGACTTCGAGGATGGCATTGTCGCCCTCGACCTCTTCGCCGGAACGGGAAGCATCGGCCTCGAGCTGCTCTCACGGGGATGCGACCGTGTGGTGAGCGTCGAGAAAGAACCGGCCCATCATGCCTTCATCTGCCAAGTGATGAAAGCGGTGAAGACCGACAAATGGTTACCCGTTCGAGGCGACGCCTTCAGGTTCATCGAGAAGAGCGAGGAGCGCTTCGACATCGTCTTCGCCGACCCACCCTACGAGCTGAAAGAACTGGAGATACTGCCCGACCTCATCTTCGCCCGCCAACTGCTGAACGATGATGGGATCTTCATCCTGGAGCATGGCAAACGAAACAACTTCGAGCGCCATCCACGCTTCGTGGAACGACGGGTGTATGGAAGCGTGAACTTCTCGTTCTTCAGATAGCCGCTACGGGTAACCCGTATCTTTACCACGCAAATGTATCCTAATAGAATAAAAATATGAGAAAGATTATCCTCTTTTTGTTGGCGATCCACTGCTGTGGACACCTCATGCGTAGCCAGACGAGCGCGGACTTAGCGATCAGCGATCTCGTCAACTCGGGCGATTATATCCGCTTGAACCAACGCTACGAAGCCGCGCGCGACAGCCTCTTGCCCTTTGTCGCTACCGTATCCGAGGCCTTCATCGATTACGCCCTGAACAAGCCCGAACGCGGCGTCGGCAGCATGTCGCGCCTGATTGATGACTATGCGAGAGACCTTGGCGAGAGCCTACCCGGATTCATCATTTTATACGCCGAGCAACTCTACCTGACGGGGCGATACGGCGAGGCGGCCGACAAGATGCGCTCGCTGCTCGAACAGTCCGGAAAGCTGAAGGCTCCTTACGACAGCGAAGAATCGCTGGCCTCTCTATCCGTTTTATACAGGACATACGCCGCGTTGCGGCAGACCCCTCCGATGCGGGTGAGGCGGATGCCCGCCCACTCCGCCGACGTGAAGCTGCTCGCCAACGTGCCGATGGCGAAGATAGGATGGACGATGCCCGCGACGATAGGCCGGACAGAAACCCAATTCGTGCTCGACACCGGCGCCCCGAGGTGCATGATGTCGGACGAAATAGCCAGGAAAGCGGGAGTGCGAATCGTCGCCGACTCCATTCCAGTAAGTGGCTCGGGCGGAACCGGCTGTAGATACACTAGGCTGGGTGTCATCGACACGTTACGAATAGGTCCTCTCGAATGCCTGAACGTGCCCGTGTCCATCGCCGACAAAGACGGCATATTGCCTCGATCGATACGAGAGGCCATAGGGGGCGACATAGAAGCCATCCTGGGTATCAATCTCATGCGTTCCATGGGTATCATTGAGGTCGCCCCCGGGAAAGGCACGATCAGCTTCCCCGAAACGGGCGAAAGCGCCAGTCCCTATCCCAACCTGATGATCGTCAACGATTCGCCAAGCGTCGAGGCCTACGTCGGAGAGCAGCGCCTGCTGATAAACTTCGATACGGGGGGATCGGCGGAGAGCGCTTACATTAAGCCCGATTTCGCGAAAAAGCACGAGGCGGCGCTGAAGGTATCCGACCAGCGGGAGATGCGCGGGATCGGAGGTTTCCTCGGCATATCACAAAGGAGCATACGCAGGCTGATCGACTTCTCGATCCGCGTCGGGAACAAGGAGATGCCGCTCGACGACGCCCTTGTCGGCGAAGGCACGGCGACTCAAGCGGGATGCTTGAACCTGCCATACTTCAACCGGATGAACAAAATCACCTTCGACTTCGACCGGATGACTTTGACCGTGCAATGACCTTTTTAAACGCGCGAGAAAGCTGACCAATCTTCGTGCGCCTTTCGGCTTTATTTTGCGGCAGGATCCGTGAGAAACAGCGCTTTGTTCGTCGCTTCGGCCAGTTCCATGATATAGCCCGGCGCCAATTCTAATCGTCCTTGCCCGCCCATGATGTTCTTGGTGTACTTCTGCAAAATAGGGATGCCTCTCTTTTCGGCTTCCTCGTACACTTTCTCGATGGAATCGACAATATACATGGTGCGGGTCTCCTGGATATAGTAGGGCAGCTTCAACCGATCTTCCTCCGGCAGGATAACGGCGGATACGTTGCCCAATGCCGACCGCAGGCCTACGACTTTCAGGTTATAATACTCTTCCAGCCGAAATTCGTATTCGACCACCCCATCCAGATGTTTCAGGTAATTGTCCATGTATGCGCTCTCCTGCTCCGGCGTAAGGAACAATCTTTCGTATGGGCCACTCTGGAAATGCCCGGCCAGGAACGTGTTCCCGATCTCACTTTTTGTTTTCATACTCTCCGCTTGCTTATTAGTTATTGTATGATAGGCTTCCGTGTTAGAGCGGCGCCTATTTATCGTTTTTCGATAGGCAAAAGTACGCGGAATATCCCGTATTGCCAAAGAATCCCGGGATTTTCGGTTCATGCAAAAGTTTGTAATCGGAATCGTCAGGCAACCGCCGCCGCGACCATTTCAGAAGCGAATGGCCACGGAAAGCGCCGGCCGCCGTTCCGCGGTGCCGTTAGGAAACGGGGAAGAGAGTGCTTGGCCGCTTACGACGACGGACAGCGCTTTCTTTTTGTTCTTGTGAGAGAAGACGAAGAGGGGAATGCTCGATACCGCCAGGCATAGGCCCGAGTAGAAGACGCCTTTCCATAAGGCTTTGTCGCCTTTCGAGTCACTGTCGGTGTCCAACTCGTTGACGATGTCGCCAAACAGGCCGACGAGCATCCCGCCGCCGCCAACGCTTAGCGTGGTCCAGGCGCATCCTTTCAGTATCCGATGCCTTTTCCAGTATTTGGTACTCTTGTAATTGGGGAGCGGATTCACGACGTTGGTCGAGAAGACGGGGGAATCGGCGATGAGCACGGAATCCCTGTTCGCGGCCTTGCCCAATGCGGGGCACGCCAGGAACAGAATGAGAAGTAAGTAGCGCATAGGTCGTATTTATGGGTTTTATAGTCCGTTTTGCTCTAACAGACTTTTTATCTCTTTCGCGGAGAGGCTCGCCCGGTCGGCTTTGTCGTAAATGTAGAGCAGGTTCAGCACCGCGTCCTGCCGGGATACGATGACGGTGTACGTCAACACGCGCGCGCCGCCGCTCTTGCCTTTATCCTTGGAAGTGATTCGCAGGCGAATCCTGCGCAAGCCATTGCCGAGGTCTGTGCCCATTCGGGGATTTCGGTACAATTCGTCAACAAGCTTGGAAAAGTCCTCTTTGAAAGAGGGATAATGTTTCGCCAATCGCTTCGCCTCTCGCTGAAACGTAGGCAAGGCTATTATTCTATAATTCATCGAGCAGCTCCCGTGCGTCCTTCAGCTTGATCTTGCCTTCCATGGCAAGTTTGACTTCCTTCAGCCCCGCGTCGATTCCCGCGATAAGCTCCTCTTTCGTCATCACTTCCTCCTCTTGTTCCCGCCGCAGGCGGTTGAGGTATTTCTGCAAACGCTTGAGCGTCGCCATGTCGTCAAAGCTCAGTAGTTGATCCACCAAGCTCTGCCGAAAGCTCTTCAATTCCATTGTCGTCATATCAAATCCTCCTTGTATTTCTCGTTTTTCGATAGGCAAAAGTACGCGGAATATCCCGTATCGCCAAACGTACGGACTGAATTAGTGACGGATGATTGACGTTTGCCCGTACGCTCCGCGGCTAAGCGAGAAGCCGAAAAAAGGAATAAAATTGCTTGCCCCTGATAAAAAAGTGCGGTTTCCGCTTGCGGTTCCAAACAATCTGCTTATATTTGCCGCCGAAATCAATCAAAAAGGCAACAAGAATGATGTTCGTGAATACATATTGGTGGTGGCGCCCGTTACAACTCCAACAGTCGTAAGGGAGCAGCGCTCGTATGTATATACTTCATCCGGAAAAGATATTCAGAAAAAGCCCTGTCGCAACTTGCGGCAGGGCTTTTTTCATGATCAATATACCTCGTCAACTAATTTAAAAAAGAATAGAGCAATGAAGAGTTTTTTAGTGGATCAAGACGGTTACTACGGAGAGTTCGGCGGCGCCTTTGTCCCGGAGATTCTCCACCGATGCGTAGAGGAGCTTCGGCTGAGGTACCTCGCGGTGATGGAGAGCGCGGAGTTCAGGCAAGAATACGACCGGCTGCTGCGCGACTACGTGGGCAGGCCCTCGCCACTCTACTACGCCCGGCGGATGGCGGAGAAGTACGGCTGCCGTCTCTACCTCAAGCGCGAGGACCTCAACCACACCGGGGCTCACAAGATCAACAACACCATCGGGCAGATACTCATCGCCCGGCGCATGGGCAAACGACGCGTCATCGCCGAGACGGGCGCCGGGCAACACGGCGTGGCCACCGCCACCGTCTGCGCCCTGATGGACATGGAGTGCGTGGTGTACATGGGCCGTACCGACGTGGAACGCCAACACGTCAACGTGGAGAAGATGCGAATGCTCGGTGCCACGGTGGTGCCGGTGACGTCGGGCAACATGACGCTGAAGGACGCCACCAACGAAGCCATCCGCGACTGGTGCTGCCACCCCGACGACACCTATTACATCATAGGCTCCACCGTCGGCCCGCATCCCTATCCCGACATGGTGGCACGCCTGCAATCGGTCATCAGCGAGGAGATCAAGCGCCAACTGCTGGAGCACGAGGGACGCGACTTCCCCGACTACCTCGTCGCCTGCGTGGGCGGAGGGAGCAACGCCGCCGGAACCATCTACCACTACGTGGACGACGAGCGGGTGAGGATTGTCCTCGCCGAAGCCGGCGGAAAGGGCGTGGAGACAGGCATGACCGCCGCTACCATACAGCTGGGACGGATGGGCATCATCCACGGCGCCAAGACCTACGTCATCCAAGACAACGACGGCCAGATCGAAGAACCTTACTCCATCTCCGCCGGACTGGACTATCCGGGCATAGGCCCGATGCACGCCAACCTCGCCGCCCGCCGCCGGGCCACCGTGCTGCCCATCAACGACGACGAAGCCCTCGCCGCCGCCCACGAGCTGACACGGATGGAAGGCATCATCCCCGCGCTCGAGTCGGCACACGCGCTGGGCGCGCTCAAGAAAATGACCTTCGCCCCCGACGACGTGGTGGTACTCACCGTATCGGGACGGGGCGACAAGGATATGGAAAGGTATTTAAATAGTGATTAGTGTTTAGTGATTAGTGATTAGCAAGATGGAAATATTCAGGTACACTACCCATTGCAAACGGATGCTGGGCGATATGCATACGCCCGTGAGCATCTACCTGAAGGTGCGCGACATGTATCCGCAGTCGGCCCTGATGGAGAGTTCGGACTACCATGCCGGCGAGAATTCCCGGTCGTTCATCGCCCTTTGCCCGCTGGCCAGCATCGGCGTCAACAGCGGCACGGTGACCACCACCTACCCCGACGGCAGCCGCCGGGAGGAGCCGCTCACGAAGACGTTTACCGTAGAGAAGGCCATTAACGACTTCATCCGCCGCTTCGAGGCCAAGGGCGAGAGGCAAGAGGTGTGCGGACTGTACGGCTACACCACCTTCAACGCCGTGCGCTACTTCGAGCGTATCCCCGTGAAGGAGAGCCACGACGAGCGGAACGACGCCCCCGACCTGCTATACATATTATATAAGTATGTCATCGCTTTCAACCCCTTCAAGAACGAGCTGACCCTCGTGGAGATGCTGGCCGACGGCGAGGAGAGCCACCTGGCGGAGCTGGAAGACACCATCGACAACCGCAACTACGCCTCGTACAACTTCTTTGCCACCGGACCCACCACCAGCACCCTCACCGACGAGGAGCACAAGGCCAACATCCGCCGGGGCATCGCCCATTGCCTGCGGGGCGACGTGTTCCAGGTAGTGCTCTCCCGACGCTTCGTGCAACCTTATGCCGGCGACGACTTCAAGGTGTATCGCGCCCTGCGGAGCATCAACCCATCGCCCTATCTCTTCTACTTCGACTTCGGCGGATACCGCATATTCGGCTCCTCGCCCGAGACGCACTGCAAGATCGAGGACGGACAAGCCTACATCGACCCTATCGCCGGCACCACCCGCCGAACGGGCGACGCCGTGAAGGACCGCGAGCTGACAGAAGCCTTGCTGGCCGACCCCAAAGAGAACGCCGAGCACGTGATGCTGGTGGACCTGGCACGCAACGACCTCTCGCGCAACTGCCACGACGTGCGGGTGCTCTTCTACAAAGAACCGCAATACTACAGCCACGTCATCCACCTCGTGAGCCGTGTGCGGGGCACGCTGAATCCCGGAGCCGACAAGCTGAAGACCTTCATCGACACCTTCCCCGCAGGCACGCTGAGCGGAGCGCCCAAGGTACGGGCCATGCAGCTCATCAGCGAGATAGAACCGCACAACCGCGGAGCCTATGGCGGATGCATCGGCTTCGTCGGACTGAACGGCGAGCTGAACCAGGCCATCACCATCCGCACCTTCGTGAGCCGCGGGGGCGAGCTGTGGTTCCAGGCCGGGGGAGGCATCGTGGCGCATAGCGACGAGGAGAACGAGCTGCAAGAGGTAAACAACAAGCTGGGAGCGCTGAAGAAAGCCATCGACCTGGCCGCCACTTTAAAGAACTAACGCATCGAGAGATATGAAAAAGATATTGCTCATCGACAATTACGACTCCTTCACCTACAACCTGCTGCACGCCGTGAAGGAGCTGGGGCAGACCGACGTCACCGTGCTCCGCAACGACCAGTTCGGGCTGGACGACGTGGAGCCGTTCGACAAGCTCATCCTCTCCCCCGGGCCGGGTATCCCCTCCGAGGCCGGATTGCTACTGCCTGTCATCCACCGCTACGCGCCCACCAAGAGCATACTGGGTGTCTGCCTCGGACACCAGGCCATAGGCGAAGCCTTCGGGGCGCGTCTCGAGAACCTGAAGGAGGTGTACCACGGCGTACAGACTCCTGTCAGCGTCGTGCGTCCCGACCTCTTATTCGACGGATTGGAAAAGGAATTCCCCGTAGGCCGATACCACTCGTGGATCGTCAGCCGCGAGGCGTTCCCCTCCGCCCTCGAGATCACCGCCGAGAGTCGGGAGGGCGACATCATGGCGCTCCGCCACCGCGCCTATCGGGTGCATGGCATACAGTTCCATCCCGAATCGGTGCTCACCCCGCGGGGGAAAGAGATCATCCACAACTTTTTAATGGAATAACCCCTTATGAAAAACATCCTATACAAGCTCTTCGAGCATCGCTACCTCGATCGTGAGGAAGCCCGAACCGTCCTGCAGAACATCGCGCGGGGCAAGTACAACGATGCCCAGGTGGCCTCGCTCATCACCGTCTTCCTCATGCGCAACATCAGCGTGGAGGAGCTATGCGGCTTTCGCGACGCCCTGCTGGAGATGCGCGTGCCGGTGGACCTGAGCGAGTTTCGCCCTATCGACATCGTAGGCACCGGAGGCGACGGCAAGAACACCTTCAACATATCCACCGCCTCCTGCTTCACCGTGGCGGGCGCCGGTTTCCCCGTGGTGAAGCACGGCAACTACGGCGCCACCTCCGTGAGCGGCGCCAGCAACGTGATGGAGCAACATGGCACGCGCTTCACCGACGACACGGATCGCTTGCGCCGGAGCATCGACCGCTGCGGTATCGCCTATCTCCACGCCCCCCTCTTCAACCCCGCGCTGAAGGCCGTGGCCGGCGTGCGCAAGGCTTTGGCCGTGCGCACCTTCTTCAACATGCTCGGCCCGCTGGTCAACCCCGTGCTGCCCGCCTACCAGCTGCTGGGCGTCTACAGCCTGCCACTGCTGCGCCTCTACACCTATACGTACCAGGCGGGCGACACGAAGTTTGCCGTGGTGCATAGCCTCGACGGATACGACGAGGTCTCGCTCACCGCCCCCTTCAAGGTGGCTACCTCCAACCACGAGAAGCTCTACACCCCCGAGAGCCTCGGCTTCGCCCGCTGCCAGGAGGCCGACCTCGACGGCGGCGACACGCCCGAAGCCGCCGCACGCATCTTCGATAACGTGATGAACAACCGCGCCACCGAAGCGCAGAAGAGCGTGGTGATAGCCAACTCGGCCTTCGCCATCCACGTCATCCGCCCCGACAAGCCGATAGACGAATGCATCGACATGGCCCGCCACTCGCTCGAGAGCGGCCGGGCACTCGGGGTGCTGAAGACGTTTCTGGAACTGAATCAATAACTTGTTTCACCACAGATTACACAGATTCTCACAGATTAATCTATTTAATTAAGGAGTAACGTTCTGTCGATAAAGAAATCTGTGAGAATCTGTGTAATCTGTGGTGAACTCCCCAAAGAAAGAAGCATGAAAGATATACTGTCTGAAATCATCGCCAACAAGCGATTCGAGATTGACCTACAGAAGCGGGCCGTCTCCGTCGAGCAACTGGCGGAGGGCATCGGCGAAGCCTCTTCCGTCCGCTCCATGGCGGCGGCGCTGGCGGCGTCGCCCACGGGCATCATCGCCGAGTTCAAGCGCCGCTCGCCCTCGAAAGGCTGGATCAACAAGGCGGCGCGGCCCGAAGAGATCGTGCCGGCCTATGCGGAGGCGGGTGCCACCGCCCTCTCCATCCTCACCGACGAGAAGTTCTTCGGCGGCAGCCTGAAGGATATACGTGCCGCCCGTCCGCTGGTCGACGTGCCCATCCTCCGCAAGGAGTTCGTCATTGATGAATACCAACTCTACCAAGCCCGGCTGGTGGGAGCCGACGCCGTACTGCTCATCGCCGCGGCCCTCGAACGGGAGCGATGCGCCGAGCTGATTGCCAAAGCCCACGAGCTGGGAATGGAGGTGCTGCTCGAGCTGCACGGCGAGGAAGAACTCAACTACATCGACCCCACGGTAGAGATGATAGGCGTCAACAATCGCCACCTCGGCAGCTTCGTCACCAACGTCGACAACTCGTTCCGCATGGCTTCGCGGCTCCCTAGGGAAGCGGTGCTGGTATCCGAGAGCGGCATCTCCGATCCCGAGGTCGTGGGACGGCTCCGAGCCGCCGGCTTCCGCGGATTCCTCATCGGCGAGACCTTCATGAAGACGGCGCGGCCGGGTGAGGCGTTGCGGGATTTTATAAGCCGTAAATAGGCAGGACCATTAGCGAACAAGAAACAGGATATCCAAATATGATCAACGGAAAGATAATCAAAGTGTGCGGCATGAGCGAAGCCGCCAACATCGAGGCGGTGGAACGGATAGCGGACGTGGACCTGATGGGGTTCATCTTCTACCCCCGCTCGCCCCGTCACGTACGCGGGCTACCGGAGTATATGCCTCGTCGCGCCCGGCGGGTAGGCGTGTTCGTCGATGAAGAATTGTCGGCCGTCCGCGAATGGGTCGCACGCTTCGGGCTGGAATACGCCCAGCTGCATGGCGACGAGTCGCCCGAGTATTGCCGTGCCTTGAGGCGGGAAGGGCTGAAGGTCATCAAGGCTTTCTCCATCGCCACGTCCTACGACCTGTCGCCGACACAGGCGTACGCGTCGGCTTGCGACCTCTTCCTGTTCGACACCAAGTGCGATGGTCACGGCGGGTCGGGACGTTCGTTCGACTGGGATGTCTTGCACGCCTACGCTGGTCCCGTCCCCTTCTTGCTGAGCGGCGGCATCGGCCCCCATGATACCGACGCGCTGAAAACCTTCGCACATCCCCGCTTGGCGGGATACGACCTCAACAGTCGCTTCGAGACGGCACCGGGAGTGAAAGACGCCGCCAGCCTACGGGCTTTCCTGGACGAACTGAAACAATAACGTCCCCTTTATCCAAACATCAGCAACATCATCCATCAACATCATTCATCAACATCATTCATCATCAACGTCATGAACAGAATCAATCAACTCTTCAACACCGACCGCCGAGGTCTGCTATCCATCTACTTTTGCGCCGGAACCCCCACGCTGGACGGCACGGCCGACGTCATCCGCACGCTCGAGCGCTACGGCGTGGACATGGTCGAGATCGGCATACCCTTCAGCGACCCCATGGCCGACGGCATCGTGATACAGGAGGCCGCCACACGGGCGTTGCGAGCCGGCATGTCGCTACGCCTGCTCTTCGAACAGCTGGCCAACATTCGTCGCACGGTGAGCATACCCTTGCTACTGATGGGCTACCTCAACCCCATCATGCGCTTCGGCTTCGAGAATTTCTGCCGCCGCTGCTCGGAGTGCGGTATCGACGGGGTTATCATCCCCGACCTCCCTTTCCGCGAATACCAAGAACACTATCGGCTCACGGCCCAGCGCTACGGCATCAAGGTCATCATGCTCATCACCCCCGAGACCAGCGAGGAGCGCGTCCACCTCATCGACGCCCACACCGACGGCTTCATCTACATGGTCTCCTCGGCCGCCACCACCGGCGCGCAGCAGTCGTTCGACGAGCGGAAGCGCGCCTACTTCCGCCGCGTCGAGGCGATGTGCCTGCACAACCCGCTCATGGTAGGCTTCGGCATATCCAACAAAGCCACCTTCCAGGCAGCCTGCCAGCACGCCTCGGGAGCCATCGTCGGCAGCCGCTTCGTCAACCTCCTCGAAGAGGAACAGGATGCCGAGAAAGCCATCATACGGCTAATAAAAGACTTAAAATAATCATTTTGTAAAGTCCATAGGGGATTATCCGCGAATAAATCGTATATTTGGCGACAAATTAATAGAGAACCAAGGAAAATGATGAGCAAAACCCCCTCTGTACTGTTAATCTATACGGGCGGAACCATCGGGATGATCGAAAATTCCGAGACCGGTGCGTTGGAGAGTTTCAACTTCGACCATCTGCTCAGGCACGTGCCCGAGTTGAAACGCTTCAACTACCGCATCTCCTCCTACCAGTTCGATCCACCCATCGACTCGTCGGACATGGAACCGTCGCACTGGGCCAGGTTAGTGAAGATCATCAACTACAATTACGATTACTACGACGGTTTCGTCATCCTGCACGGTACCGACACCATGGCCTACACCGCCTCGGCCCTCAGCTTCATGCTCGAAAACCTGAGCAAGCCCGTCATCCTTACCGGTTCCCAGTTGCCCATCGGTACGCTGCGCACCGACGGCAAGGAGAACCTCATCACCTCCATCGAGATCGCCGCCGCCAAACATCCCGACGGTTCGGCCATCGTGCCCGAGGTATGCATCTTCTTCGAGAACCACCTCATGCGCGGCAACCGCACTACCAAGATCAACGCCGAAAACTTCAATGCCTTCCGCTCGCACAACTATCCCTCGCTGGCGCAAGTGGGCATACACATCAAGTACGAGCCGAACCTCATCCGCCGTGCCATGCCTCACCTCGTCCTGAAGCCGCACTACCTGCTCGATACTCACGTGGTGATATTCACCCTTTTCCCCGGCATACAGGAGAGTACGGTGAATGCCTTGCTGCACGCGCCTGGCCTGAAAGCCGTGGTGATGAAGACATTCGGCTCGGGCAACGCCCCGCAGAAGGAGTGGTTCATCCGCCAGGTGAAAGAGGCCACCGACCGGGGTATCATCATCGTCAACATCACCCAGTGCGCCGCCGGATCCGTAGAGATGTGCCGCTACGAGACGGGCATCCACCTCATCGAGGCGGGCGTTATTAGCGGTTACGACAGCACCTCGGAGAGCGCCATCACGAAGCTGATGTTTCTCCTTGGGCATGGCCTCTCCAACAAGGAGATCCGTGAGAAGATGAACACCTCGCTGGCGGGAGAGATCACGAAGACGAGTGGGGTGCGCTAAAAGAGGCAAGACAGATGCATCTTTGGCATCCAACCCATGTCATAATCATTAATAATGAGTACCCTTACGCGATATACCTCATTAAGGGGATTGTGGGACGTGATAAAAGCCGCTAACTTCGCGTCATCAAAAGAAAGAATTAATTAGTCATAATTTTATTACGTAGCCACATTTAAGTAAAATGGAACATATCCCGCCGAAGCGATTCGTCGGGATTTTGTTTTTTGGCCTGAGCGTATCCGCAAGGAGGCGGAATGACGCCCTTGCGGTGGGAGCAAAAGTTAAATTATCAATCATTATCTGGCGCATCGTTTCCGCTTTTAGGGTAATTGCATACCTTTTCTCTAAAGAAAAAGCAGTTTCTTTATGCTGCCGGCGTAAAAGCTCGCGGCTTTTATCTAAATTTGCCGCATGACATAGCAAACAAGCGTAGTAAATCGATTATGAAGAACATCTTACTATACATCATCCTCACCTGGCTGACCGTGTGCGGCGCGCAGGCACAGCCCCGTTGTTCCTTTACCCATTACTCGGCCGACGACGGACTGTCGCAGAACACCGTGATGGCCATCTTGCAGGACCAAAAAGATAACCTCTGGTTTGCCACGTGGGACGGCATCAACCGTTTCGACGGCTACACCTTCAAGAAATACAAAGCCCACCAGGGCAACTACATCAACCTCACCAACAACAGGGCCGACCGCATGTACGAGGACCGCTACGGCTTCCTCTGGCTGTTGACGTACGACAACCGCGCCTACCGCTTCGACCCGCGGCGGGAGACTTTTGAGCAAGTGCCCGCCGACGGGCGGGCCGGCAGCGACGACAATGTGCGGGCCATACAGGTGACGCCCAACGGCACCGTGTGGCTGCTCACCGACCACAACGGGGCCATGCGCGTGCGCGTCGACCCCGAACGGGAGCACGCGCTCACCATCGACCTCTACACCGCCAAGTCGGCCGCCATGCCCGGCACCCGCGTCAACAACGTCTACCAAGACCGGCAAGGCAACGACTGGCTGCTCACCGATAACGGCCTCGGCATGTTGTCCGCCGCCGACAGGGATCCGACCTATTACTTCGTCGGTACACGGAGCGTGCGGGGCGAGGCGTTCCAGGGATTCTACGCCGCCCTGGAGTACGACGGCGACATCTGCTTCGGCTCCGACCATGGCCGGGTGTGGCGATACCTTCGGGCTACCGACGAGTTCAAGCTGCTCGAGTTGCCTACCGAGGCGCGCGTCAGCGCCATGAGCGCCTTGCGCGACGGACGCGTGGTGTTCGCCACCAACGAAGGCAGCTTCTTTGTCTACGATCCCCGCACCGGGCAGTCTACCCTCTACTCGCACGTCACCTCGAGCGAGCTGCCCGCCAAACCCATCCTCTCCACCTACGTCGACAGCGAGGGCGAGGTGTGGCTCGAACAAGAAGAGCAAGGCGTGGTAACGCATTTCAATCCCGCCACCGGCACGCTGAAACGCGAGCAAATGAGGGTGGAGTACGCCACGTCCGAGCGTTCCCGCCCGGCCTTCCACATCCACGAGGACCGCAACGGATACCTCTGGGTGCATCCCTACGGCGGAGGATTCTCATACTTCGACCGCAAGCGGAACAGGTTGGTGCCGTTCTACAACGACTTCAGCGACCCGATGGGCTGGCGCTTCTCCAACAAGATACACGCCGCCTTCTCCGACAAGCAAGGCAACCTCTGGCTCTGTACGCATTCCAAGGGATTGGAGAAAGCCACGTTCCGCAACGTCGTCTTCTCCCTGCTCACCCCCGTGGAGCACGAATACGAGTCGATAGGCAACGAGGTGCGGGCCATCTGCGAGGATAGCCGGAACAAGATATGGATGGGATTGAAGGACGGCACCATACGCCTGTACGACATCGACCGCCGCTACCTGGGCTACCTCACCGAGCAAGGCACGGTGGCCCGGAGCGGACAGCGCATGAGGGGCACCGCCTACTTCATCACGCAGGATTCCAAGGGCACTCTCTGGATAGCCACCAAGGGCGACGGGCTGGTGAAGGCCGAACCCAGCTCGCCCGAGGGAATGAGCTACAAGCTCACCCGTTACCAGCATGAGGCCGACAACATGTACAGCCTGAGCGACAACAACGTCTACTGCGTGTACGAGGACCATCGCGGACGGCTGTGGACGGCGACTTTCGGCGGAGGCATCAACTACATGACGACGGACGAGCAGGGGAGGACCATCTTCATCAACCACCGCAATCACCTCAAGGGATACCCCGCCAACCTCTGCCCGAAGGCGCGCTTCATCACCTCCGACAACCGGGGAAGGATATGGGTGGGCACCACTACAGGCGCCGTGGCGTTCAGCGAGGACTTCGCCCGGCCCGAAGACTTGGTGTTCCATCACTATGCCCGAGTGCCCAACGACCCGCGGAGCCTGAGCAACAACGACGTGCACTGGATCACCGCCGTGGGCGACAGCACCCTCTACCTCGCCACCTTTGGCGGAGGATTGGACAAGTTGCTCTCCATCACGCCACAAGGCGAGGCGCGGTTCAAGTCGTACTCCGAGGCCGACGGTCTCTCCTCGACCGTGCTCCTCTCCATCCGTGCGGATAGGCACAACCAGCTGTGGATAAGCGGCGAGAGCGGCGTGTGCAAGTTCAATCCCGACACCGAGCGATTCGAGGATTACGACGAGCGCTCCATAGGCTTTCCCGTACGCTTCAGCGAAGCCGCCTCCATGCTCACCTCGCGAGGTACCGTCTGCTTCGGCACCAGCCGGGGACTGTTTATGTTCAACCCCGACTCCATACACAAGAGCAGCTACGTGCCACCTATCGTCTTCTCCCGGCTGACGGTGGGCAACGAAGAGGTGACACCCGCCGAGGGATCCATACTTGCCGTCGACCTCGACGACACCGACCGCCTCACCCTCTCGCACCGCGAGAACATCTTCTCCCTCCACTACGCCGCGCTGGACTATACCAACCCGCAAAACATACAGTACGCCTATATGCTCGACGGATTCGAGAAGCAATGGATGTTCGCCGACAAGCAGCGAAGCGTCACCTACACCAACCTGCCCAAGGGCAACTACGTGTTTCGCGTGCGCTCCACCAACAGCGACGGAGCATGGGTGGAGAACGACCGCACGCTTCCCATCACCGTGCTTCCCGCCTTCTGGGAGACGCCGTTGGCCTACTTCCTGTACGTCTGCTTCGCCTTGGTGCTCATCGGGCTGTCGGCCTACATCCTCTTCACCATTTACCGTCTCAAGCACGAGGTGTCGGTAGAGCAGCAGGTATCGGACATCAAGCTGCGCTTCTTCACCAACATCTCGCACGAGCTGCGCACGCCGCTCACCCTCATCGTAGGCCCCGTGGAACAGGTGCTCAAGAACGACAACCTGCCACCCGGCACCCGGGAACAGCTCAAGATCGTGGAACGCAACACCAACCGGATGCTGCGCATGGTGAACCAGATACTCGACTTCCGCAAGATACAGAACAAGAAGGAGAAGATGCGGGTGAAACGTGTCAACGTGGTGACCTTCATCCGGCACATCATGGACAGCTTCGAGGCGCTGGCCGAACAGCACCACATCGACTTCCTGCTCGAGACGGAGCAAGAGGCGCTTTACCTTTGGGTCGATCCCGACAAGCTGGAGAAGATTGTCTTCAACCTCCTCTCCAACGCCTTCAAGTACACCCCGGCCGGCAAGATGATCAACGTCTTCATCCGCGAGGACGAGCGTACCGTCTCCATAGGCGTGCGGGACCAGGGCATCGGCATCGCCGAGAGCAAGCGCAAGTCGCTCTTCGTGCGCTTCGAGAGCCTGGCCGACCATAACCTGTTCAACCAGGCCAGCAGCGGCATCGGACTCTCGCTCGTCAAGGAGCTGGTGGAGATGCACCACGCCACCATCGGCGTGGAGAGCGAGCTGGGCGAGGGTAGTACCTTCAAGGTCGATTTCCTCAAGGGACGCGAGCACTACGGCAAGGAGGTGGAATTTATTGTCGAGGACACAGAGACCGATCTCCCCGTCGCAGAGACAGGGGACGGAACCGGGGAGCGCACGACGGAGACAGTTGGTGACGACGACGGAGACCCCAAGGAGCTGATGCTTATCGTGGAGGACAACCTTGAACTACGCCTCTTCCTGCGACAGATTTTCGCCGGGCGTTACCGCGTGATAGAGGCCGTCGACGGCGAGGAAGGACAGCAGAAAGCGCTCACCACCCTGCCCGACATGATCATCAGCGACGTGATGATGCCGCGGAAGGACGGGCTGGAACTCACCCGCGAGCTGCGCACCAACCTCACCACCAGCCATATCCCCATCATCCTGCTCACGGCACAGACCACCATCGAGAGCAAGCTCGAAGGGCTGGAGCAAGGAGCCGACGACTACATCACCAAGCCCTTCAGCGCCACCTATCTCGAAGCCCGGGTGGAGAACCTGCTGGCCGGACGCAAGAAGCTGCGCGACCTGTTCCGCGACAGACTCGTGCAGGTCGACAACAGCTCGCCCGCGCCACCACGGGAGGACGTGCCGACGATGACCGCCAGCGACCGCCGCTTCATGGATACACTCATGGAGCTGATCGAGCGAAACATGGACAATGGCGACCTCATGGTCGACGACCTCGTGCAGGAGATGCTCGTCAGCCGTTCCGTCTTCTTCAAGAAGCTGAAGACCCTTACCGGACTGGCTCCCATCGAGTTCATACGCAGCATGCGCATCAAGCGGGCCGCCGAGCTGATCGAGTCGGGCGAGTTCAACATGACGCAGATCGCCTACATGGTAGGCTTCAACGATCCGCGTTACTTCAGCAAGAGTTTCAAGGCGCACGTCGGAGTGACGCCTACCGAATACAAAACCCAAAACGATGGAATCAATAAATATTCGCAGGGCAGAGCGTAAGGATTGCCCCCGCATGCTCGAACTCATCAAGGGACTCGCCCTGTACGAACGGGCGGCCGGGCAAGTCACCGTCAGCCTCGACCACTTCGAGGAGAGCGGCTTCGGCGAGCGGCCTGTCTGGTGGGCGTTCGTGGCCGAAACCGAAGGAGAGGTGAGAGGCTTCGCCCTCTATTACATCCGTTACAGCACCTGGAAAGGGCAACGCCTGTACCTCGAGGACATCTACGTGGAACCGGAGTACCGCGGCAGGGGCATAGGCTCCTTGCTCATGGGGCGGCTCATGGCCGAAACGAAGGCGCGCGGCTTGCACGGCATGGTGTGGCAAGCGCTGGAATGGAACGAACCCGCGCTGCGCTTCTACCGTCGATATGGGGCGAAATTCGACCGCGAATGGGTGAATTGCGAGCTTTTATAAGGCTCGCTTTCTTTTTTTTCGTATTTTTGTCGCATTATGCGTCTTGAGGGCGACATAACGTACATTAGCAAATAACAAATGAGAGTTATCGACCTGATACATAAGAATAAGAAAACAGCTTTCTCTTTCGAAATACTTCCACCGCTGAAGGGCACCGGAATAGAGAAACTGTACCAGACGGTGGATACGCTGCGCGAGTTCGACCCGCAATATATCAACATCACCACGCACCGCAGCGAGTACGTGTACAAGGACCTCGGGAGCGGCATGTTCCAACGCTACCGCTTGCGCCGACGCCCGGGTACCGTGGCCGTGGCCGCCGCCATACAAAACAAGTACGGCATCACCGTGGTGCCGCATATCCTCTGTAGCGGATTCACCCGCGAGGAGACCGAGTACGTGCTGCTCGACCTGCAATTCCTCAACATTACCGACCTCCTGGTACTGCGGGGCGACAAGGCCCGGCACGAGGCCAGCTTCATCCCCGAGACCGACGGATACCGCCACGCCATCGAGCTGCAAGGGCAAATCAACGACTTCAACCGCGGCATATTCGTGGACGGCTCGGAGATAAAGGCCACCAACACGCCATTCTCTTACGGCGTGGCCTGTTATCCCGAGAAACACGAGGAGGCACCCAACATGGAGGCCGACCTGCACTGGCTGAGGCGAAAGGTAGAGGCCGGCGCCGAGTATGCCGTGACGCAACTCTTCTACGACAACCGGAAGTATTTCCGTTTCGTGGAGATGGCGCGGGAGGCGGGCATCGACATCCCCATCATCCCCGGCATCAAGCCATTCAAGAAACTTTCGCAGCTCAACACGATTCCCAAGACGTTCAAGGTCGACCTGCCCGAGGAGCTGGTGGCCGAGGTCGTGAAGTGCAAGGACGACGAGGCCGCCAGGCAAGTAGGCGTAGAATGGTGCGTACGCCAATGCCGGGAGCTGACGCGAAGCGGCGTGCCAAGCATACATTTCTATTCCGTGGGGGCGGCCGACAGCATCAGGGAAGTGGCCAAAGCAATCTATTGACACACGGAGGACGCCATGCTTTTCAGGGATATCATCGGACAAGAGCCTCTCAAGAGGCGGCTCGCCAAGGAGGTGAACGAGGGACGCATAGCGCACGCGCAACTCTTCTGCGGACCCGAGGGAGCGGGAGAGCTGCCGCTGGCCATCGCCTACGCGCGCTACATCGCCTGCGCCAACCGGAGTGAGACCGACGCTTGCGGCACCTGCCCGTCGTGCGTGAAGTTCAACAAACTGGTTCATCCCGACCTCCATTTCGTCTTCCCCGTGGTGAAGAAGGGGAGTGTGGACAGGGCCTTCGTGAGCGACGACTACATCGCGCTGTGGAGGACGTTCGTGCTCAACAATCCCTACTTCAACCTCAACCATTGGGTGGAGGAGATGGGTGTCGAGAACAAGCAGGCGTGGATATACAGCAAGGAGAGCGACGAGATCACGAAGAAGCTGAGCCTGAAATCGAGCGAGGGAGGATATAAATTCTGCCTCATCTGGCTACCCGAGCGAATGTACGCGGACAACGTCTTTGGCAACAAGCTGCTGAAGCTGCTCGAGGAGCCGCCCGCGAAGACGCTTTTCCTGCTGGTCTCCCAGGCGCCCGACATGCTGTTGCCTACCATACAGAGCCGTACGCAACGCGTCAACGTCAACAAGCTCGACGACGAAGCCGTCGTGCGGGAGCTGACGGAGAAGTACAACGTGCCGGCGGACGATGCCGGCAACATCGCGCGCCTGGCCAACGGCAATTTCATCAAGGCGCTCGAGACCATACATATCAGCCAGGAGAGCAAGCTTTTCCTCGAACTCTTCATCAGCCTGATGCGACTCTCTTACCAAAAGAAGATCAAGGAGATGAAGCTATGGAGCGAGCAAGTGGCCGCCATGGGACGCGAGCGGCAGAAAGATTTTCTCGACTATTGCCAACGCATGATCCGCGAGAATTTCGCGTACAACTTCCGGCAACCCGACATCGTGTACATGACGCGCGACGAGCAGGCTTTCGCCTCACGCTTCGCACGCTTCGTCAACGAGCGCAACGTGATGGGCATCATGGACGAGCTGGGCGAGGCGCAGACGCACATCGGACAGAACGTCAACCCCAAGATGGTGTTCTTCGACTTCGCGCTGAAGATGATCGTGCTGCTGAAACAGTAAATGGCCAGAGTGATTAAGGTAGCCAGAGTAGTTAAGTAAGTCAGAGTAGTTAAGTAGAACAGTAGTTAGGTAACAACTATAATACCAAGAAGATATGGAATATAAACTTTATAATGGAGGCGGGGGTCTCTGCTGCAAAGGATGCTCCCGACACGATAAGCAACTGAACACGTACGACTGGCTGGCCGACATTCCGGGCAACGCCGAGGAGTGCGACATGGTGGAGATACAGTTCAAGAACACCCGGAAGGGATACTACCGCAACAGCAACAAGCTGCCGCTGGAAAAGGGCGACGTGGTGGCCGTGGAGGCCACGCCGGGTCACGACATCGGCGTGGTGACGCTCACCGGGGCGCTCGTCCCGTTGCAGATGAGAAAGGCCAACCTGAAGCCCGATGCCGAAATCAAGCGGGTGTACCGCAAGGCCAAGCCCGTCGACATGGACAAGTACAACGAGGCCAAGGCCCGCGAGCACGACACCATGATACGCTCCCGGCAAATCGCCATCGAACTCAACCTCAACATGAAGATTGGCGACGTAGAGTACCAGGGCGACGGCAACAAGGCCATTTTCTACTACATCGCCGACGAGCGGGTGGACTTCCGCCAGCTCATCAAGGTGCTCGCCGAGACATTCCGGGTACGCATCGAGATGAAGCAGATTGGTGCCAGGCAAGAGGCGGGACGCATTGGCGGCATCGGACCCTGCGGGCGCGAGCTGTGCTGCGCCACGTGGATGACGAGTTTCGTTTCCGTGTCCACCAGCGCCGCGCGCTTCCAGGACATCTCGCTCAACCCGCAGAAACTGGCCGGACAGTGTGCCAAGCTGAAATGCTGCCTCAACTACGAGGTAGATTGCTATGTAGAGGCCCAGAAACGGCTGCCTTCCAAAGAGATCCAGTTAGAGACGAAGGACAATACCTTCTTCTACTTCAAGGCCGACATACTGACCAACCAAGTGACTTACTCCACCGACAAGAGCGTGCCGGCCAACCTGGTGACCATCAGCGGGCGCAGAGCCTTCGAGGTGATGGGCATGAACAAGAAGGGGACCAAGCCCGAAAGCTTGCTCGAGGCCGAGGTGAAGCCCGAAACGCCACGGACGGCCGACCTGCTCGACCAGGATAGCCTCACCCGCTTCGACCGCAACAAGAAGAAGAAAAAGAAAGCGGGCCAGGCACCCCGGCCGCAACAGCAAGCGGGTACGGGCGGCAACAACCGTCCGCAAGGCCAACGTCCCCAAGGCGGAGGAGGTGCCCAACGCCAACAGCAGGGCGGAGGGAACGCTCAGCGCCAGCAGCAAGGCGGAGGAGGCGGTCAGCGCCAACAGCAGGGCGGCGGGCCGCGTCCACAGCGTCCCAACAACCCCAACAACCGTAATCCGGCGGATAAACCCATCCTCAAGAATAACGGGAATAGCGGAAACGGAGGCAACAACGCTCCCCGCAAGGACGCCAACCCTAATCGCGAGAAACCGAAGATCGTGAAACCGAGACCCGCGAATGAGAAGCCTGCCCAAGAGTAACCTCCTCGTCCTCGCCCTCGCCTTGCTAGTGGCGGCCTGCGACACGCCCGTGGTGTATCACTCCTACCATGCGCTCCCCGTCGGAGGATGGGCGAAGGACGACACGCTCGTCTTCCCCCTGTCCGTCGCCGACACGTTGCCCGCCACCTTCCGCCTCTTCGTCGAGGTGCGCAACAACACGGCCTATCCCTATCGCGACCTCTCGCTCGTCGTCGCCCAGAACCTCGAGGATTCCACCGTCACGACCACCGACACGCTCGTCTTCGCGCTGGCCGATTCCACCGGCCTCTGGACGGGACGCGGCTGGGGATCCCTCTACCAATCGGAAACCTTCGTGCGAGACGTGCGCACGCAAGGGGCTGGCATCTACACCGTCGCCATCCGGAGCGGTATGAGCGACGAACGCCTGATGGGGGTGAACGACGTAGGGGTGCGGTTGGAAAAGTGAGCGGAAAAGTGAGCGGAAAAGCGCACTCTGAGATAAAAGTCTGGGAAAAAATCGCGAAAGCGTGATTTTTCCCCAGACTTTCGTATATTTGCACCCGTAACGATTAATAACGAGCGACTATGAGACGTAAGCTTGAAACAGAACTTGTGGCTTGGGCAAAGAATCCCAAACGGAAACCTTTGTTGCTGAACGGCGCGCGCCAGGTAGGCAAATCATATCTGCTCGACTGGCTCGGGGAGCATTACTACGAGAACTACGTGCACATCAACCTCGAGACCAGCGTGTCCATCAACGAGTACTTCAAGGGCGACATCATCCCGCTCAAAGTCATACAGTTTATCGAGGCAAGCACCGGACAGCGCGTCAAACCGGGGAAGACCTTGATCATTCTGGACGAGATCCAGTCCAGCGAACGGGCGTTGATGTCGCTGAAAGCATTCTGCGAAGAGGCACCCCAATATGCTATCGCGGCGGCCGGCAGCTTGCTGGGCGTGGCCATTAACAGGGAACGCTATTCGTTTCCTGTGGGAAAGGTAGACGAGATGCGGCTCTTCCCGTTGGACTTCGAAGAATTCCTGTGGGCAACAGGCAAGGAGATCCTCGCCGGGCAAATCAGGGAAAGCTACCTGCGTATGGATGCCATGCCCGAACCGAGCCACCAACTGGCGCTGGAATGTTACAAGCAGTACCTCATCGTGGGAGGCATGCCCGCCGCCATCAATAGCTTTGTGGAATCGGACAGCCTGCTAACGCCCACTATCCAGCAAAGCTTTATCCTGAACGAATATGTGGCGGACATGGCGAAATACGCTCCGCCAGCCACTACGGTCAAGATAAGGGCTTGCTACAATTCCATCCCCATGCAACTGGCTAAGGAGAACAAAAAGTTCCAGTACAAGGTGGTGAAGAAAGGAGGCAGCGCATTCTTGTTTGGCGAATCCATCGACTGGCTCATCCAGGCGGGCATCGTCCTCAAATGCGACAAGATCGACAACGCCTACATGCCGATAGCGGCTTATGTGGACATGTCCGACTTCAAGCTCTACCTGGCCGACGCGGGCTTGCTGACCATGAAGTCGGGCATGGCCCGGCAGACGATACTATCGCCCGTCGAGGCCGACAACACGTTCATGGGTGGCTTGGTAGAGAATTACGTGGCACAGTCGTTCGCCGCCAGCGGCCTTCCCCTTTTCTATTGGAAGAACGATAACACGGCAGAGGTTGACTTCGTACTCCAGATAGCCGACCAAATTATTCCCGTGGAGGTGAAGAAAGGAATGCGCACCAAATCCGTGAGCATGAATATTTTTATGGATAGGTATGAAGCGGACTTCGGTATCCGTATTTCCCAAAAGAACTTCGGATACGCCAACCGCGTCAAGTCCGTCCCGCTCTACGCCGTGTTCTGCGTGCGGTAGGGTGGGGCGGAAGTGATGTGTCATGCACCCTTTTTTATCCAGTTCAACGACAAAGGTGCGGAGTTTAAATGGAACATTGCCGTAGTTTGCCTATATTTGTGCCGTAATCAAACGGATCAAGAGAATATGGAACAGCTTCGCAGATTGCCGATAGGCATACAGTCGTTCGAGAAACTACGCACCACCGACTACGTGTACGTGGACAAGACGGCGCTGATGTATCAGCTCACGTCGACCTATAGTCCTTACTTCCTGAGCCGCCCTCGCCGCTTCGGGAAGAGCTTGTTGCTATCCACTCTCAAAGCCTACTTCGAGGGAAAGAAAGAACTGTTCGAGGGATTGGCGATCGAACGGTTGGAGACGCGGTGGGAACGGCATCCCGTACTGCATCTCGACTTGAACGCGGAACGGTACAATAATGCCGCAGCCCTGGAAGCCATCCTTTCGAGCAATCTGAATGGTTGGGAGGCGATTTATGGTAAAAGCGAAGATGCGAAAACCTTATCCAGACGTTTTGAAAGAGTCATCGAGCGCGCCTATCAGCAGACGGGCAAGCGCGTGGTGGTGCTTATCGACGAATACGACAAGCCATTGTTGGCCAATCTGCTCGACAAAAAGGTAAGTGACGAGATGCGCCTTACCCTGAAAGCCTTCTATGGCGTGCTGAAAAGCACGGACCAGTACCTCCGCTTCGTCTTCATCACCGGCGTCACCAAATTCTCACAAGTGAGCGTGTTCAGCGACCTGAACCAACTGTCGGACATCAGCATGATGAAACAATATTCCACGCTTTGCGGCATCACCAAGGACGAGCTGACGCAAGTGTTCCGTCCGGAGCTGGAAGCGTTGGCCGTGGAGCAAAGACTTGGTTTCGACCAAGTAGTCGCCGAGATGACGCGACGCTACGACGGCTATCATTTCGCCCCAGACACCAAGGGGATGTTCAATCCGTTCAGCGTGCTGAATGCCCTCGCCTACCAGAGCTTGCGCGATTATTGGTTCCAGACAGGCACGCCGACATTCCTCGCCGAGCTATTGGAAGAAAGCGACTACGACCTGCGTCTTATCGCCGATGGCGTACGGATGGCCGAATCCGACTTCGCCGAGTATCGAGCCGAGAAAGACAATCCCATCCCGCTTATTTACCAAAGCGGATACCTCACCATACGCGACTACCAGCCCAGGCGGAGGATGTACACCCTCGGCTTCCCCAACGACGAGGTGCGCTATGGCTTCATGAAGTTCCTCTCGCCCTATTACACCACCGTGCCGGGCGGGCGCACGGCTTTCCATATCGACCATTTCCTCGACGACCTCGAGGCGGGCGAACTCGACAAGTTCCTCCAGCGCGTGAAAGTCTTCTTCGCCGGCATGCCCTATGAGCTGAGCGACGACACCGAGCGCCATTACCAAGCCATCTTCTACGTCATCTTCACCCTGATGGGCGAGTTCACCGAGGCTGAGGTGCATGGCGCCGACGGACGGGCCGACGCCGTGGTGAAGACCGACCGGTACATCTATCTCTTCGAGTTCAAGCTGAACGGCACTGCCGAGGAGGCGCTCCGCCAGATCGACAGCAAGGAGTATTTCCTTCCGTACCGGCTCGACGGGCGCAAACTGTTCAAAGTCGGCGTGAGCTTCAGCAAGGAGAAACGCAACATCGACCGCTATCTGGTGGACGAAGCGACAAACTGAACATACCTCCGTCGTCCAGAATTTCGGAGATATTTCATGGTCGCCATCCGGAGCGGCATGCGACGATTATCGTTTTAGGCTCACGGGATACGGCCCGCGGCGTTCTTCTCATACTCTTCTTTACCAGGAAATCCCATGCTACCGACAGCTCCCGAGCCATACTCCAACGCCACGTTATCCCGATAATAAATACGGGTATAATCATTCTTTATATCCTCAATCTCTTCAGGAGATAGAGGATTCCTGAACAAAAGGAAGTCGTACTTACCCAGCAGTATGCGTTTATAGCCGACAGATACGGAGGATGGTAAAGCATCGACCGAGATACAACACAGCTTTTTCAGTTTTTGCCGGAGCGTCTCGCGTATATTTGGGTTTATGCCGATAGTCAATAGTAGGGAGTCGCCTTTCGCTGCCGCATCCTCATTCCAATTGTTATTCCATTTGGGATTACTTCTCGGGTTGTAGACATGACAAATGGACATCTTGCCGTTTTCGAATTCTATATGGAAAGCGCAACTGTCGGGTAGTATCGTATAGATATAGCTCTTCAATTCTTGGAATTCAGGTTCATGCTTATCGTAATACGCCACCATCTCCTCGGCACCGCATTTATTGGAAGGAAGCCGGGTGGAAGGGAGTATATGCGATACAAGGAAGAGCGCGATAAGAAAATGTATAGGCAGCAATATCTTTCGTGCTCGCTTCCGAAGAAAGAGGGTATCGATCAAAGAGAACAGGGTATAGAAGAACAACGGGAGGAAAACCCAGAAAAACATGGCGAAGAGCAAAATAATGGCGGTTAATGCCTTTTGGTCAAAGTAGCTCACGGAAACGATAGCCAGCGTGATGCCCGACGCTATAACCTCTGAAATCGGGAAATCGTTCTTCTGTTTATTCATGATATTGGCGTTTATCGCCTTCAGTACCTCCTGTTCCTTCCCGCGTCGACGCGCAGGAAGATGAATAGCAGGATGGTGAATCCCCAGAGCGAGGACCCGCCGTAGCTGAAGAAGGGGAGGGGGATGCCGATGACGGGCGTCAGTCCGAGCACCATGCCGATGTTGATGAAGAAGTGGAAGAGCAGGATGCTCACCACCGAATATCCGTACACCCGCCCGAAGGTGGTGGGTTGCCGCTCGGAGAGGTAGACTAAGCGGAGGATGAGCGCCATGAACGCCAGGAGCACGGCGGTGGAACCCACGAAACCTTGCTCCTCGCCCACGGTGCAGAAGATGAAGTCGGTATCCTGCTCGGGCACGTATTTCAGCTTGGTCTGCGTGCCGTTGAGGAAACCTTTCCCCGTGAGGCCGCCCGAGCCTATGGCGATCTTGGACTGGTTGACGTTGTAGCCGGCTCCCGCCAGGTCTTCCTCCATGCCCAGCACCACCTTGATGCGGACTTGCTGGTGCGGCTCGAGGATGTTGTCGAACACATAGTCGCTCGAGTACGAATACCCGATGGAGCCGAGCGTGAACAGGGCGATGAGCGTGTAGGAGCGTTGCCGCTCGTTCAGGGCCATGTAGAGCAGGTAGCCGACCACCGCGGCGCATACGCCCCACAGCGCCCACACCAGGTTGAAGGGGTGCGCGTAGCTGTCCACGCCATAGGCCGCGAGCATAGCCGCCAGGCTGCCGCCCACGATCCGGCGCACGGGGCGCCAGCGTTTCCGGTAGAGCCACACCATGCCCGCGGCCACGAGCACGATGAGCGACAACACCACGAATTCGCCCAGCGGGGTGCGCGCGTCGGCCATGTAGATGTCGTTGAGGCGGATGCCGACGATGAAGTACACCACGGCACAGACGCCCGCGAAGAGCACCACGCCCGGCATTCCCTCGCGGTAGAGCACGAGGAAGAAGGCGAGGTAGACCAGCGCCGACCCCGTCTCGCGTTGCCCGATGATGAGCAGCATGGGCAGCAGGATGATGACGCCCAGCGTCACGGCGCACTTCGCCCGGTTGATGCTGAACGAGTAGGAGCTGATGTACTTGGCCAGCGCCAGGGCGGTGGCGAACTTGGCGAACTCCGCCGGTTGGAGGCTCACCGGCCCCAGCACCAGCCAGGAGTGCGAACCCTTGATGTCCTTGGCCACGAAGATGGTGAGCAGCAGCAGGCCGAGCATACCGATATAGATGAGGTAGGCGAACATGTCGTAGACGCGGTCCTCGAGCATGAGCAGCACGAAGCCCAGCCCGAACGAGCAGATGATCCACGCGAACTGCTTGCCCGCCCGGGTGGAGAAGTCGAGGAACCCGCTGTCGATGTAGTCGTATCCGCTGGCGCCGCACACGGTGATCCATCCGGCGGCGGTGAGCAGCAGGTAGACCACGATGGTCGTCCAGTCGACCGTCTTCCACAGGCTATCGTTCCTCATTGCCGTAGAATATCACGCGGTTGCTAATCTCCTCGGCCCTCGCCTCGTTCGCGGGCGAGAGCTTGCCTTGGATGTACTGTTCCATGAGCAGCGCGCCCATGGGCACGCCGTAGGTGGCTCCCCATCCGCCGTTCTCGACGTAGACGGCGATGGCTATCCGCGGCTTGTCCATCGGGGCGAATCCCATGAAGACGGAGTGGTCGTGCCCCCGGTTTTGGGCGGTGCCCGTCTTGCCGCAGGCGTTCAGCTCGGGGGTCATCAGCGTGAGCATGCGGCAGGTGCCCGCGGTGGCGGCCGAGCGCATGCCCTCCACCACCGCTTCGTAGTGCCGCCGCTCGATGTTGGTGTAGTGGCGGTGGCGGTAGAGGCTGTCTATCTGGTTGTCCTCGATGGCCTTCACGATGTGCGGCGCGACGTAGAATCCGCGGTTGGCTATGGTGGCGCCGAGGTTGGCGATCTGTAGCGGCGTGGCCAGTATCTCGCCTTGCCCGATGGCGATGCTTATCACCGTCAGCCCATTCCATCGTCCCTTGTACGCTTTGTCGTAGAACTGGGCGTTGGGTATCAGTCCGCGTTTCTCGCCCGGCAGGTCAACGCCCAGCTTGTAGCCGAAGCCTTGCGACACCATCAGGTCTTTCCACACCGTGATGGCCTGTTGCGGCGTGCCGTATTTGCGCTCGCCGAACATGCGGAACAGTCCCCAGCAGAAGTAGGAGTTGCACGAGGTGGAGATGGCCGGCACTAAGGGGAGGGGTGCGGCGTGGGTGTGGCAGGCCACCGTGAGCCGCCCGTAGTGGAAGCCGTGGGAGCAGGGGAAGGCGGGCGAGGCGGGAGTGACGATACCCTCTTGCAGGAAGGTAAGCCCCTGCGCCGTCTTGAAGGTCGACCCCGGCGGATAGACGCCCATGATGGCGCGGTTGAGCAGCGGCTTGTCCTTGTCGCGTTGCATCGCCAGGTGGTTCTTGCCCCGTCCGCGCCCGATCATCAGGTCGGGGTTGTATCCCGGCGAGGAGACCATGCAGAGTATCTCGCCCGTCTCGGGGTCGATGGCCACTATGCTGCCTATCTTGTTCTTCATCAGCCGCTCGCCCAGCAGTTGCAGGTCGATGTCGAGGCCCAGCGTCAGGTTCTTGCCCGGCATGGGGGAGTGGTCGTACCGCCCGTTCAGGTAGCTCTCCTTCGTCACGCGTCCGTGGGCGTCGCGGAGTTTCACCTTCACCCCTTTCTCGCCGCGGAGGTAGGTTTCGTACGACTTCTCCACGCCCGTCTTGCCGATATAGTCGCCCCGGATGTAGTAGTTGTCGGCCTCCATCTCCTTGGGCGACACCTCGCCGATGTCGCCCAGGGCGTGGGCGGCTGAGTTGTAGGTGTACTGGCGTATGCTGCGTTGCTGTATGTCGAATCCCTTGAACTTGTACTTCTTCTCCTGGAACATGCCGCACTCCTCGGGCGAGAGTTGCGACATGAAGAGCTGGCTGGTGTAGCGCGAATATCCGGGGTTGCGTCGCCGGTCCCTCATGTTCTCCATGATGCGGAGGAACTGTTCGCGGGTGATGTCCAGCGACCGGCAGAGGTCGAGCGTGTCGAGGTCGCTGATCTCGCGTGGCACCACGGTGATGTCGTACGCGGCCTGGTCGAACACCAGCAGCCGTCCCTCCCGGTCGTAGATGCCTCCCCGCAAGGGGTATTGTATCTCGTTGTAGAAGGCGTTGCTGTCGGCGTTGCGCTTGTACTCGTCGGTGCTGATTTGCAGGGTGAAGAGGCGGATGGCGAACACCAGCACGATGGCGACGGTGATTCCGCCGATGACAAATTTCCGTTTCTCAAACCTGTAATCCTTCGCCATGGCCTATTTCCTTATGCCTTCGAGCGACAGCACGCAGATGATGGTGAACAGGGCGCATGCGCCTATGCGGAGGAGCAGCCGTTCCCAGCTGACGAACGAGAAAAGCTCGAGGGAGAGCAGCGTGAGGTGGTGTACCAGCACGCACACCACGGTGTACTTCATGAACGACGAGAAGCCGATGCTCTTGATCGAGGGGACGAACGCGTCGAGGTCGCGCGGGGTGAACGCGCGGAGGAGGGTGGGGCGCAGGAAGGCCAGCAGCGTGGTGGCGGCGGCGTTCATGCCCGGCGTGTCGGAGAAGATGTCGATGCCCAGTCCCAGGACGAAGCCCCATAGCATCAGCGCGTCGCGCGAGACGTCCGATTCCATCTTCAGCACGACGTAGACGTAGAGGAAAGGGGTGGCGTAGCCGAAGACGCGTATGTTGTTCAGCACCAGGGCTTGCAGGAGCATCAGCCCCACCAGCCAGCCCAGACGTTGTATGTAGGTGACGATCATCGCTCCTTCTCCTCCGCGGCTTTTCGCTCAAGTTGTTTCTGCTCGGCTTGTCCCGCGCGCTCGATCACCCGCACGTCGTCGAGCTTGCCGAAGTCGGTGGCGAGCTTGACGCGCAGCAGGTACGAGAGTCCGTCGGGCGAGTCGGACATGTCGTCCACCGTGCCCACCATGACGCCTTCGGGAAATACGGTGGAGTATCCGCTGGTCACCACCGTGTCGCCCAGGTTGAACTCGGCGTGCCTCGGCAGGTCTTTGAGGTAGGCGTAGCGGGGGTCGCCGTACTCCCACTTCAGGTATCCGAAGTATTCGCTCCTGGCGATCTTGCAGCTGATGCTCGACCGGCTGTTCAGGGCCGAGAGGACTATCGAGTAGGCGGGCGAGGTGGCGTAGACGATGCCTACGATGCCGTTGCGGTCCACCACGCCCATGTCGGGGCGTATGCCGTCGCGGCTCCCCTTGTCGAGGGTGATGTAGTTGTCGGCCTGGTTGAGGCTGTTCTTGATGACGTGCGCCTTGAAGAGGCGGTAGCCGGTGTTGGGCAGCGCCTCGAGGCTCTCGATGGTGGCCTGGTCGGCCCCGCGGGCTTTGAGTTCCCTGCGCAGGTTGCCGATCTGCCGCTCGAGCGCCATGTTGCGGTCCAGCAGGTCTTCGTTCATCGATCTCAGGTGGAAATACGAGGTGATGCCTTCCGACATCTCGTGCACCGCCCCGCTCACCCGGTTGGCCGACGAGAAGAGGGCGCTCTGCTGGTAGCGGTTGTACCTGAACAACAGGACAAGGCTGGCCGCCTCGAGCGCGATGAAGAGGAACCAGTAATGGTATTTCAGGAAGAAATCGAACAAATTCCGCATAAAGCCCCTCCCCCAGCGCCAGCTTTTATCTCATCAGGAACGAGAAACGGTCGACGTTCTTCAGCGCCACGCCCGTGCCCTTGGCCACGGCGTGCAGCGGGTCCTCGGCGATGTGGAACGGGATGTTGATCTTGTCCGTCAGACGCTTGTCAAGCCCGCGCAACAGCGCGCCGCCGCCGGCGAGGTAGATGCCGTTGTGCACGATGTCGGCGTACAGCTCGGGCGGGGTGTTCTCGAGCGCGCTCAGGATGGCCGTCTCGATTTTCGAGATGGACTTCTCGAGGCAGTGCGCGATCTCCTGGTAGCACACCGGTACTTCCATGGGGAGCGCGGTGATGCGGTTTGGCCCGTGCACGATGTAGTCCTCGGGCGCTGCCTCGCCCAGCTCGGTGAGGGCGGCCCCGACGTTGATCTTGATGCGTTCGGCCATGCGTTCGCTCACCTTCACGTTGTGTTGGCGGCTCATGTACTCTTGTATGTCGGCCGTGAGGTCGTCGCCCGCTATGCGGATGGAGTTGTTGGAGACGATTCCTCCGAGCGAGATGACGGCGATCTCGGTCGAGCCTCCGCCTATGTCGACAATCATGTTCCCCTCGGGGGCTTCGACGTCGATGCCTATGCCTATGGCCGCGGCCATAGGCTCGAAGATGAGGTAGACGTCGCGTCCGCCGGCGTGCTCGGCCGAGTCGCGCACGGCGCGCAGCTCAACCTCGGTGCTGCCCGACGGCACGCCGATGACCATGCGCAGCGAGGGCGAGAAGAGGTGGTTGCGCGTGTTGACTCGCTTGATGAGGCCGCGCATCATCTGCTCGCAAGCGTAGAAGTCGGCGATCACTCCGTCGCGCAGGGGGCGGATAGTCTTGATGTTCTCGTGTGTCTTTTCGTACATCATCTTGGCTCGTTCGCCTACGGCGATCATCTTGTCGGTGCGGCGGTCGAGGGCCACGACCGACGGCTCGTCGACCACTATCTTACCGTTGGTGATGATGATGGTGTTGGCTGTTCCCAGGTCCATGGCGATTTCTTGTGTGAAAGAGAATAATCCCATAATCTTTTGTTAATGATAAATTTAAGAATTAAGAATGAAGCGTCGGGCGTCAATGCTTGAAGTGGCGTATGCCGGTAGTGACCATGGCCATGCCGTGCTCGTCGCAGTATTCGAAGCTAAGGCTGTCCTTGATCGATCCACCGGGCTGTATGACGGCCGTTACGCCGGCCTGGCGGGCTATCTCCACGCAGTCGGGGAAGGGGAAGAAGGCGTCGGAGGCCATCACCGACCCTTGCAGGTCGAAGCCGAACGAGCGGGCCTTGTCGATGGCTTGTTTCAGGGCGTCCACCCTCGAGGTCTGTCCCACGCCGCTGGCCAGCAGCTGCTTGTCCTTGGCCAGCACGATGGCGTTCGACTTGCTGTTCTTCACGATCTTGTTGGCGAAGAGCATGTCGTCCACTTCCTGGCGCGTGGGTTCTTTCCGGGTCACCGTCTTGAGGTCGGCGGCCGTCTCTATGTCGAGGTCTTTCTCCTGCGCCAGCACGCCGTTGAGCAGCGAGCGGAACTGCCGCTTGGGCAGCTTGTGGTCCTTGCGTACGAGGATGATGCGGTTCTTTTTCTGTCCCAGTATCTCGAGGGCGTCGACGTCGTAGTCGGGGGCGATGATGACTTCGAAGAATATCTTGTGAATCTCCTCGGCGGCCTCCTTGTCGATGATGCCGTTGGTGATGAGCACGCCTCCGAAGGCCGATACGGGGTCGCCGGCCAGCGCGTCGCGCCACGCCTCGGCCACGGTGGCCCGCGAGGCCAGCCCGCAGGCGTTGTTGTGCTTCAGCACGGCGAAGGTGAGGTCGTCGAACTCGTCGATGAGGTCGATGGCGGCGGCGATGTCGAGCAGGTTGTTGTACGAGATCTCTTTCCCGTGTATCTGGTCGAACATCTCCTCCAGGTTGCCGTAGAACGAGGCTTTCTGGTGTGGGTTCTCGCCGTAGCGGAGCGCTTTCTGGTTGTTCTCCGCGGCGCGGAAAGCCGAGCCTTCGCCGGCGTCGAAGTAGTTGAAGATGGCCGTGTCGTAGTGCGACGATACGGCGAACGCCTCCTTGGCCATCCACCTGCGCTCCTCGAGCGACGAGGTGGCGCCGTGCTCCATCAGCATGTCCAGCAGGGGCTGGTACTGCGCCTGGGAGGCTACGATGATGACGTCGTTGTAGTTCTTGGCGGCGGCGCGGATGAGCGAGATGCCGCCTATGTCGATTTTCTCGATGATTTCCTCGTCGGAGGCGCCCGAGGCTACGGTGGCCTCGAAGGGGTAGAGGTCGACGATGACGAGGTCGATTTCCGGTATGTCGTACTTCTGGATCTGCTGCATGTCCTGCTCCAGCCCGCGCCGGCACAGGATGCCCCCGAACACCTTGGGATGCATCGTCTTCACCCGTCCGCCCAGGATGGAGGGATAGGTGGTGAGATCCTCCACGGCCTGGCAGGGAAAGCCCAGCGATTCGATAAACTGGCGTGTCCCCCCCGTCGACAGGAATTCCACGCCTTCTTCGTTCAGTTTGGTGATGATCTCGTCCAGCCCCTCCTTGTGATACACCGACACCAAGGCGGTCTTTATTCTTCTATCTTCTGACATTGAAATGCTTGTTTTTAGATATGTAAATGGCTCTTTTTGCGCTATTAGGGGGCAAAGTTACGAAATATACTTTAGCCTGCGCGCAATGGATACGTGAAATAACAAAAAAAAGCATGATAGATTGTTCAAGGAGAGGCCGCGGCGCCCACCTGGGGGTGCCGCGGCCTCCGTCGCTTATGGGCGCCTGTGGTCCCGGCTACGCGAGCGGGTCGGGCAGGTCGTCATCGCCGCCGGGCGTGTCGCCGCCTGTCGGGGTCGATGGTGGGGCGATGGGGTCGGGGATCTCCTCGCCGGGGGCGTCGCCTCCTTCCTTCTTCTCTTCCTTGTCTTTGTCGTCGGCGTTGGTGTCGCCGGTCTTGCCGTTGGTGGGGCGTTTCTTGCCCTTGAGCTTGATGTAGCGCTTGTTGTAGTAATCCACGAGCTGGGTTATCGAGGCGAAGAAGGCGTCGTAATCTTTGGTGGCCTCGACGATGGCGTACGCCTGGAGCGACTGCATGATGCCGTCGTAGATCTCGTCGATCAGGTCGCGCGCTTTCGCCGCGGCGCCCGTCACCTTGACGCTGTCCTGCTCGTTGCGCTCGGCCATGCCGAGGCGTACCTTGTCGTTGCCGGCGCGCATGAAGTCCACCAGCTTGTTGAGCGACAGGGTGTTGACGTCGGGCTTGTACTTGCCTTCGAGGTCTTCCAGCAGGTTGATCATCAGTCCGGTCTGCTTGTAGAGCGCGTCGTGGACGTTGATGTTGTAGTCTTTGAGGAGTTGCGCCAATCTCTTTCCCGCGGGTTGCGTGTCGGCGTTGGCGATGCTGGCGAAGGCTTTCACGCACCCCTTGAAGGCGGTGTAGGCGGTGTCGCGCATGCTGTCCGCCTCGGCGATTTCGTCGGACAGGAGGTTTTTCTTCGAGAGTACCAGAGCTTCGTTCTCGGCCTGGATGGCCTTTCGGTAGCGTTCGAGTTGTACGGGGACTTTCTGCTTGATCTTCGGGTCGGATTCAATGCGAGACAGTACCGCGTCGTGGAAGGCGTAGTGCGCGCCATTGCTCAGTTTGTAGAGGCTGATGGGTTTTACTCCTTTTGCCATAATACTGTTTTTGAAAAAAGGTTAATAATTAAATGAATACTTTGGGAATAGGTGGACGAGTCTTAGTCTTGTCTTTCTGTTCGCGAGCGAGTTCCCTTTTCCGGAGCGACAGGCTTTCTCCGCGTGGAGATTTCCCCAAAATTTTTTTTGGCCGTTTCTCCGCGAGGAGATGTCCCCAAAATTTTTTTTTTGGCCGTTTCTCCGCGAGGAGATGTCCTCAAAAATTTTTTTTGGCCGTTTCTCCGCGAGGAGATGTCCCCAAAATTTTTTTTTGGCCGTTTCTCCGCGAGGAGATGTCCCCAAAATTTTTTTTTGGCCGTTTCTCCGCGAGGAGATTCTCTCAAAAAAATAAATCGGGTTTCTCTCTTTGACGAAACTTTCTCCCGAACATCAAATACAATCGTTAGCTCTCCGCTTTCTTCTTGGCGCAAAATTTCAAAAATAAATCGAAATACAAGCTATAATTGAGCAATTTTTTTGCGGAAAAGGATAAAAAACATTCCGTAGCGCCGAAAAATGGGGGCTGCGGACAGCCGCGCGCGGCTAATTTTCGGTCTTGGGCTAATGGTATCCCGGAGTTTTCGGGAAGGGCGTCGACGCATGGATGCCTCGCGGCTGCCGCGGCCCGCACGCGGCGAATCGCCGGTCGCCGCTCTTCCGTGCGGGCTTCGTGCTCGGAGCGGGGATGTGTAGAATTAATGTTTTTTATGTTTATCATGTACGAAAAGAGACATCTTGTGGACGAATTGAGACCACGGTAAAAAAAAAAGACAGACCTTTGCGGCCGAATATTGATACCCTGAATTTTATAAAGTAACAAAGAAAAAAGGCTATGAAAATGGAAACTAAAGTAGAAGAGCGAGAAGCTTATGAAGCACCGGGCATTAGCGTGTCCGTCCTGGAACTCGAGGTGGGATTGGCGCAGACCATAACTACCTCTACCAACCAGAATCCGTATAACCCCGGCAATACCACCGGCGACGACATCACCGCCAACCCCGGTAGCGATGACGACGGGAGTGGATATTGGGGTTTCGATTAGCCCGCGCCCGCGTGTAGAACTTAAAGTGTGTAACAAGACTTAGAAACAAAAAGAAACAAGTATGAAGAAGAGAAATGTATTCTATCGGATAGCGTGCGTCTTCCTGGTGCTCGGGATGAGCGGATGCGGAAACGACGTTCTGGTGTCCGAACCTGAAGAACCGGCACCCGTGCCCACTCCCGACATCAACGGACTGGTGACCTTGCGCATAGGCACCGCGGGCATCGCCTACCAAGAGGGCATACCCGCGACGCGCGCCCAGGAAACGCCCGTCACCTTCACCCAGGATCTCGGCGATGGCTATATGCTCGAATCCACGCTGGTACCGTCGGCTAGGACAAGGACGGAAACGCCTCCGCTCGAAGAGGGGACGACGGTGGTGGTGTTCACGGTGTCCGACGAAGACGCGGGCGGAAATAGTGTGCTCGGGAAGAAAGTGACGGGATGCGGGGTATTCGAGGTGGGAGCGGGTGGTAGGCTGACCATCAAGATTCCCGTGGGTGTCACGCCTAAATTGGTATTCTATACGGAAAAGGACGCCACGGTGTTTGATCCTTCACTGTTCCTGCAAGGGACTGGTATTTCGGGCCAATTGCCCGTTCCCATAGTGGTGGGCGAATACTATCCGCTTACTGGCGATGATATCAGATGGTCAAGCGCTGATACCTTTCGCGCAGGCCTGGAGAATGCGACTGCTGGCATTTACAAGGATGCCATGGTCGCCATGTTGACTGATGTGGATACGGATGTCCCCGCGACGCATGCCGCGCTCGACTTTTATCACTTGTTCACGGAATTGATTTGGCAACTCGACGTGAATGCCGACATCGGCGAAAGCATAGGTAAAGTAAGAGCTAACTACTCTCCTCGCACTGTAATGACTTTTACAATACCGTCGTACTTGTTTGGGGCTGGCAGTTTCGATGATGTGGCAAGTCTGCCAACTGAAGGCATCTTTGAATCAAACAATGAGGGACATTTAATCGATTGGAAAACCACTTGCATCTTCGTGTCTAATGAGGAAACTACCTCTTTCTTGGATACCGCTCGCATCGATCCTTCGGGGCTTGATAACTGGGAGCCTGTCCTTTATATCGACACTCTGGTCATAAAAAGCTCCACGGGCGACGCGACCTACACGTACAAAGGTATCTCCATAGCTTTTCCCGAGAGCATGACCAAGAAATACTTCGAGCACGGTAAGACCTATACCGTGAAAAGCAAACTGACGAAGCGTCTCACTTGGGCCACGTCGAACATCTATTGGGATAAGGTCGCCGGCAAGCTGACGTTCGACGCGGAACCAAGCCCTCCTCCCTATAGGCTGTACGGATCATACTTCGAGCCTTCGTCCACAACGGCAAACAGTGGCTTCTACCAAGGCGTGCTTTTCAGATGGGGTTCGCTGGTGGCCCTCTCGCCCAAGGGTGACCCCAATACGGAGCAGATACGCGTTTACCTTCCAAGCAATGTCCCTGCCACCGCCTCCTATGTAATGCCTACTTACTCGCCCAGCTACGCCGCATCGTCCGGAGTTCCCGAATGGACGGGGCTGAACTGGAGCGACATCCCGGGCTACGATTCGTCTCCGTTGCCCTATCCCATCGTCGCGGACGAAAACGAGGAGAACTACTTTGGCGATATCTGCGCCTACCTCACCAAAGGGATGTGGCGCCTGCCCACCAATGCGGAGATGATGGCGACAGTGGGTCTGCCCGAAACACAACCCGCCCAGAACACGGACGGATGGTGGACGCCCGACGCAGACCTGGATTGGGACAGCCTATCGCCGGCGGAGCCCAACGACGAAGGAAACTCCATCACGAACACGGGTACCGGCGGCAACGAATACGTCAGCCTCACCACCAAGTGGGGACGGACGGTGCGCTTCACCAAGACCGTCGACCGGCACGCCAATGGCGAACCCGTGGCCCGGGCTTACGGACTACTGTGGACGAGGTCCGGAGTGGCGCAGATCTCCAACAAAAGGATCGAAGCGGCGGATGCCGTGGAAGGCGCCGAGCGCTTCGCCGCCGCCGCCCGCTGCGTGAAGTAAACCGGACGCCATCCGGCGGCTCCGGCATATTAAAGTTTCCCACTCCCTTACTCACAGGTTGGACCTGGTTGCGGATCCGCGAGGGGTTACTCTGAGTCCTCCCCTCCGCGGGAAGGGGGGTCTCAGAGTTACCCCTCGCGGTTCTGTGTCTCAGTGTTACCCCTCGCGGATCTGTG
>JAISIZ010000119.1 GCA_031261785.1 Mediterranea sp. (in: CFB group bacteria) | reverse complement strand
TTTAGGCACGGATTACACGGATTACGCAGTCTTTTCCAGAACACAATGCTGCGGAATCCGTGTAATCCGTGCCTAAATATTCTCTTTTTGATAGCGCCTTTCACTTATGATACAGCCTCATATATAAAGAGAAATGCCGTCGCCCTCACTCTTCTTCGTCCAGCTCGGCCTTTATCGCCAGCAGCTCGGCCTTGACGGCTTCCAGGCGGCTGACAATCTCGTAGTTGCGCACGGTGGCTTCCTTGTTGTCTTTCAGCCGTTGGCGCGCGCCTTGGATGGTCATGCCCCGTTCTTTCACCAAGTGGTAGATGAGGGCTATCGTCTCCACGTCCTCCTTGCGATACTGGCGGACGCCGCGCCCGGCCGTCTTGGGCGCTATCTCAGGAAACTGCTTCTCCCAGAAGCGGAGCAGCGACGGCTTCACGCCGAAACGCTCGGCCACTTCGCCGATGGAGTAATATAGCTTCAGGTCTTTTTCCACGTTTGGCATAACGATCCTATTTTAACGACTTTAGCGACTTAACCATCAATCATACACGTTGCCATGGTTGGCGGCCAGTTGTATCATCCGCTCGTAGTCGGCGGCATCGAGATCCATGAAGTAGTAATTGACGGGGTTCACTACTTTTCCCCGCACGTGCACCTCGTAGTGTAGGTGTGGCGCGGTGCTCTTGCCCGTGCTTCCCACTTCACCGATCACCTCGCCCCGCACCACTTTCTCTCCGGCCCGTACGGTGAATTTTTGGAGGTGCGCGTAGCGGGTGATGTAGCCGAAGCCGTGGTCGATGTCGATGCAGTTGCCGTAGCCCGTCGCCCAACCCGACTTGATCACCGTGCCGTTGCCTGTGGCGTGCACGTCGGTGCCCGACGGAGCGGAGAAATCCATTCCTTCGTGAAACTTCTGCGTGCCGTAGATGGGGTCGATACGCTGGCCGTATCCCGAGGCCGTCTTTCGGAGATCCTTGTTGGAGATGGGCTGGATGGCGGGGACGCACTTCAGCATCTCGTCGTGGTTCTTGCACATCTCCACCACGTCGTCGAACGACTTGGACTGTATGTACAGCCGCTTGACGAGCACGTCGAGCTTCCGGGTGGTGTTCACTACGAGCTTGGCGTTGGCCATGTCCATCAAATCTTCGTAACGGTTGGTGCCGGCATAGCCGCCCCTGCGAATGGCGGGAGCGACGGGATCGGCCTGGAGGATGACGCGGTAGAGGTTGTCGTCGCGCTGCCGCACGTCCTGCAGCACGCCCATGGCGTCGTCGAGCCGGCGCGAGAGCACGTTGTATTGCGCCAGCAGGCGACTGTTCTCCACGCGAAGCTCCTTCTCGGAAGGAGAGCCGAAGATGAGCAGGAGCACGATGAAGCATCCTGCGCCCAGCCCCATGCCGATGAACAGCCGGCGCAGGTAGCTCAACGCGCGCTGGCGCACGGTGGGGTAGATGCGGTCGTAAGTCTGGGTCCGCGGATTATAGATATAATATACCTTACGCATCTTTTAGTAAATATTCGCTCGCTTGATGGGGCAAAAGTAATAAAAACGAGCTATCTTTGCGCTGTTTTTTGAGAATATTAACCTCACACACGTTTTAAGATATACAAGTATGCTGACTGCAAGTGAAACGAGAGATTCGTTCAAGAGTTTCTTTAAGTCGAAAGGACACCATATCGTTCCCTCGGCACCTATGGTAATTAAAGACGACCCCACGCTGATGTTCACCAATGCGGGAATGAATCAGTTCAAGGATATTATTCTGGGGAACCACCCCGCCCAATACAAGCGGGTGGCCGACTCGCAAAAGTGTCTCCGTGTGAGCGGCAAGCACAACGACCTGGAGGAGGTGGGCCACGACACGTACCACCACACCATGTTCGAGATGCTGGGAAACTGGTCGTTTGGCGACTACTTCAAGGAAGAGGCTGTCGGCTGGGCGTGGGAGTACCTCGTGGAGGTGCTGAAGCTGCATCCCGAACGGCTGTATGCCACCGTGTTCGAGGGAAGCCCGGAAGAAGGACTGAGCCGTGATGACGAGGCCGCCTCCTATTGGGAACGGTTCCTGCCGAAGGACCACATCATCAACGGCAACAAGCACGACAACTTCTGGGAGATGGGCGACACCGGACCTTGCGGTCCCTGCTCGGAGATACACATCGACCTCCGTCCGGAGAAAGAACGCGCCGAAGTGTCGGGGCGCGACCTGGTCAACCATGACCATCCGCAGGTCATCGAGATCTGGAACCTCGTCTTCATGCAATACAACCGCAAGGCCGACGGCAGCCTCGAGCCGCTGCCCGCCAAGGTGATCGACACCGGCATGGGATTCGAGCGCCTCTGCATGGCCCTGCAAGGAAAGACATCCAACTACGACACCGACGTGTTCCAGCCCATCATACAGGCCATAGCCACCATGACGGGCACCCCTTACGGGAAAGACCAGCAGAAAGACGTGGCCATGCGTGTCGTGGCCGACCATATACGCACCATCGCCTTCTCCATCACCGACGGACAGCTGCCCTCCAACGCCAAGGCGGGATACGTCATCCGACGCATCCTGCGCCGTGCCGTGCGCTACGGGTACACCTTCCTGGGGCAGAAGCAAGCCTTCATGTACAGGCTCATCCCCGTGCTGATAGCCGACATGGGCGACGCCTATCCCGAACTCGTCGCGCAAAGGGAGCTGATCGAGAAGGTGATCAAGGAAGAGGAGGACGCTTTCCTCCGCACCCTCGAGACGGGCATACGCCTGCTCGACAAGACGATGGACGAGACCCGGAACGCCGGCCGGGAAGAGATTAGCGGCAAGGACGCCTTCACGCTGTACGACACCTTCGGCTTCCCCATCGACCTGACCGAGCTGATACTCCGCGAACATGGCATGACGGTGAACCTCGCGGAGTTCGACGAGGAGATGCGGCAACAGAAGGAACGCGCGCGCAACGCCGCCGCCGTGGAGACGGGCGACTGGATCGTCCTGAAGGAGGGCACCACCGAGTTCATGGGCTACGACTATACCGAATACGAAGCTTCCATCCTGCGCTACCGACAGGTGAAGCAGAAGAACCAGACGCTCTACCAATTGGTGCTCGACCGTACCCCCTTCTACGCCGAGAGCGGCGGACAGGTGGGCGACACGGGTGTGCTGGTGAACGAGGCGGAGACCATCGAGATCGTCGACACCAAGAAAGAGAACAACCTACCCATACACATCAGCAAGAAGCTGCCCGAGCATCCCCAAGCGCCCTTCATGGCCTGCGTGGATACCGAGAAACGGGCCGCCTGCGCCGCCAACCACTCGGCCACCCACCTGCTCGACAACGCCCTGCGACAGGTGCTGGGCACGCACGTGGAGCAGAAAGGCTCGCTCGTCACGCCCGAGGCGCTGCGCTTCGACTTCTCCCATTTCCAGAAGGTGACCGACGCCGAGATCAGGCAGATCGAGCATCTCGTCAACGAGAAGATACGTGCCGACATACCGCTGACGGAGTACCGCGACATACCCATCGAGGAGGCCCGCGAGCTGGGTGCCATCGCCCTGTTCGGCGAGAAGTACGGCGAGCGGGTGCGTGTCATACAGTTTGGTTCGTCCGTGGAGTTCTGCGGAGGCATCCACGTAGCCGCCACCGGCCACATCGGCATGATGAAGATCGTGTCCGAAAGCTCAGTGGCAGCGGGCGTGCGCCGTATCGAGGCGTACACCGGGGCGAAGGTGGAGGAGATGCTCGACACCATCCAGGATACGTTGGGCGAGTTGCGCGCGCTCTTCAACAACGTCCCCGACCTGTCGGGAGCCATCCGCCGCTATATCGACGAGAACGTCGAGCTGAAGAAGCAAGTGGACGAGTTCATGAAGGAGAAAGAGGCTTCCTTGAAAGAGAAGCTGCTGAAGAACATACAGGAAGCGGGTGGCATAAAACTCATCAAATTCTGCGCCCCGCTGCCGGCGGATATGGTGAAGAACATCGCCTTCCAGCTGCGTGGCGAGATTGCCGACGACTTCTTCTTCGTGGCCGGGAGCGTGGACAACGGGAAGCCCCTGCTCACCGTGATGATCAGCGAGAACCTCGTGGCCGGCGGACTGAACGCCGGCAAGCTGGTGAAAGAGGCCGCCAAACTGATTCAAGGCGGAGGTGGCGGACAGCCTCACTTCGCCACGGCAGGCGGGCGCGACGCCGACGGACTAAGCGCGGCCGTGGAGAAAGTACTGGAACTGGCGGGACTATAAAAGCCCGCCCCCTCCGGATAAAAGCGATTAAAGTGTTTGCGAAGTGCCCGGGAAGTGGTAACTTTGCGCAAAAAGGAGACGCGTATGGAAACGACTATCGTATCCCTGGGATCCGATTGCGAGGAATTTATCAGGGAAAAAGTAACGCAAGGGCACTACAAGGATGCCAACGAAGTGATACGTGCCGGTCTTCTTCTCTTGCAAAAGGAAGAAGACCGGCATAAGTCCTTGGATGAACTCATCAAGGAAGGAATAAACAGTGGCATCGTGGAAGATTTCGACCCCGAAGAACATCTTAAAGATTTAAATGAAAGGTATGGCAGTAGCAAACTTTCATTTTAGTAAGAAAGCATATCGGGGTCTTGATTCTATTTGGCAATATACGGCATATCGATGGTCGCGGCGTAAAGCGAATGAATATTACCAAATAATCATGGATACATGCTCAAGAATAGCGGATAATCCGATGATAGGGAGCAAGTACTTGAAAGATAATGGAGAATATGAGCTTTACTTCAAAGCGAAGAAACATTTTATTTTCTACAATGTGGTGGAGGGCGAAGTGAATATACACAGGATCCTCCATGAAAATATGGACTTAGAAAACAGGCTCAAAGAGTAGTAACCAACGACATATAATGAACAAACGCCTTAATTACTTTGTATGCGCATCGCTGCTCCTTTGCTCGATGGCCGCTTGCGCGTCGCGCCAAGCGAAGGGCGAGGAGAATAGCCGGGAGGATTACGCCTCGCTGGTGAACCCTTTCATCGGCACGGACTTCACCGGCAACACGTACCCCGGCGCGCAGGCTCCCTTTGGCATGGTGCAGCTAAGCCCCGACAACGGCTTGCCAGGATGGGACCGCATCGCCGGGTATTTCTATCCCGACAGCACCATCGCCGGATTCAGCCATACCCACCTCTCGGGCACGGGGGCGGGCGACCTCTACGACATCTCTTTCATGCCCGTCACCCTGCCTTGGAAAGAGGCCGCGGAGCCGCTGGGCATATACTCCCGCTTCTCGCACAAGGACGAGAGCGCATCGGCCGGCTATTACCAGGTGCGCCTCACCGACTATAATATTAATGTAGAGCTGACCGCCACCGAGCGTTGTGGCATCCAGCGCTACACCTTCCCCGGAGGCGATGCCGCCATCATCCTCAACCTGCGAAAGGCTATGAACTGGGACGCCACCACCGGCTCGGACATCGAGAAGGTCGACTCCGTGACCATACAGGGCTATCGATATTCCAACGGATGGGCGCGCGGCCAGGGCGTCTTCTTCCGCACCCGTTTCTCCCGCCCCATGGACGAGACACACTACGACTACACGCCTATCCTCAAAGACGGGAAAGAGGTGGGACGGATGGTCGTGGCCCGATTCGTCTTCCATACCAAGAAAGGAGAGCAGATCACCGTTAGTACGGGCATATCGGCCACCAGCGTGGATGGAGCCGCACGCAACCTGCAGGCCGAGGCGCCCGAGGACAATTTCGACAAATACCTGGCCCGGACGAGGGCCAACTGGAACAGCCAGCTCGGAAAGATTGAGGTGACGGGCGACAACCGCGACGACAAGGTGAACTTCTATACCGCCCTCTATCACTCCATGATAGCTCCCACGCTTTTCTGCGACGTGGACGGCGCGTACTATGGCCCCGACAGGAAAGTGCACCACGCCGACGGATGGACGAACTACGGCACCTTCTCGCTCTGGGACACCTACCGTGCGGCGCATCCCCTCTTCACGTATACCGAACCCGACCGGGTGAACGACATGGTGAAGTCGTTCCTCGCCTTCTACGACCAGAACGGACGCTTGCCGGTGTGGAACCTGTGGGGTAGCGAGACCGACATGATGATAGGCTACCACGCCGTGCCCGTCATCGTCGACGCTTACCTGAAAGGTATCGGCGACTTCGACCCGCAAAGGGCGCTCGACGCCTGCGTGGCCACCGCCAACATCGACAATTACCGGGGCATCGGACTGTACAAGAAGCTGGGATACGTGCCCTACAACGTCGCCGAGCCGGGCGAGGGCGACGACTGGTCGCTCTCCAAGACGCTGGAATACGCTTTCGACGATTACTGCATAGCACGCATGGCCGAGAAGATGGGGCAGACGGACATCGCACGGACATTCGACCGCCGGGCGATGAACTACCGCAACGTATTCAACCCCGCCACCGGATTCATGCAGCCGCGCGACGACAAGGGGAAGTTCGTGCCCAACTTCACCCCCGACGCCTACACGCCCCACATCTGCGAGAGCAACGGCTGGCAATACCTCTGGTCGGTGCAGCACGACGTGGACGGCCTCATCGACCTCATGGGAGGGAAAGAGCGCTTCGCGCGGAAGCTCGACAGCATGTTCACCTACCACCCCAAGCCCGGTGACGAGCTGCCCATCTTCAGCACGGGCATGATCGGGCAGTACGCCCACGGCAACGAGCCAAGCCATCACGTCATTTACCTCTTCAACGCCGCCGGCCAGCCCTGGCGCACGCAGGAGTACGTGGCCCAAGTGATGGGGCGGTTCTACAAGAACGGGCCGGCCGGCCTCTGCGGCAACGAGGACTGCGGACAGATGTCGGCCTGGTACGTGTTCAGCGCCATGGGATTCTATCCCGTCAACCCCGTGAGCGGACGCTACGAGATAGGCACCCCTCTCTTTCCCGAGACGCGCCTGCGCCTGGCCAACGGGAAGACCTTCACCGTGCTGGCCCCCGGGTTGAGCAAGAAGAACATCTACATCCGATCCGTCAAGGTCGACGGGAAACCCTACGGGAAGACTTACCTCACCCACGAGCAAATCATGCGCGGAGCCACCGTAGAGCTTGAAATGTACGACAGGCATGGAAGAGACGTATCGCCAAATATATAAGGAACTGTTTCGCAAGCACTACGCGCCATTGCTATTCTACACCACCCGTATCGTGGGAAGCGACGATGCCGAAGACGTGGTGCAGGAGGTCTTCGTGGAGCTGTGGAAACGAAAGGAGCACATAGAGATAGGCCCGCAGATACAAGCCTACCTCTATCGAGCCGCCTATACACGGGCGCTCAACGTGCTCAAGCGGAGGGGCGTCGAGCACGAGTATAGCTCCGCCCAGGAGGAGATCAACCAGAAGCGGGCGGAGTTCTACCAACCCGACCATAACGAGGTGATGCTCCGCATCGAGAACCAGGAGCTGCGGCAGGAGATCAACTCGGCAATCGGCGAGTTGCCCGCCTAATGTCAGGAAGTGTTCAAGTTGAGTTACCTGTACGACATGCGCGACAAGGAGATAGCCGACACCCTCAACGTCTCGCTCCGTACCGTGGAGGCTCACATCTACAAAGCGCTCAAATTCTTGCGAAGTAAGCTCAAACACCTCCTTTATCTCATCTTTTTGCTTTTTTTCGCGGCGTGAAGTAAGTGTTTTCGTACTTTTGATTGTCTTATACCCATAAAAGGATATCCATGGCGGATCTAAATGATAGAATATTATACCGTTTCCTTACCGGACAGTGCTCCGAGAAGGAATGGAGAGAGGTGAACGCTTACCTTCAGGAATCGGAAGAAAACGTCGAGCGGCTGTTCCGCCTGGAGGAAGTTTATCACTTGGGAAAGTATGGCAGCTACGCCGATCCCGAAAGGATGAGGCAAGCCGAGAGGCGACTGTGCGGGCGCCTGGCTTCCGAGCAAGCCAGGCTTGGCCGCAGGCTACGCATGCGGAGGTGGATGAGCTATGCCGCCATCTTCGTGTTGGTGGCGCTTCTCGGTGGCGGCTCCGCTTACCTGCTCTACGGCCATGCCTCCAAGGGCGACCTGCTCACCGTCACCGCATACGGCCAGGACGTCCGCCAGTTCATCCTGCCCGACAGCACCAAGGTGTGGCTCAATGGCGGGGCCTCCCTGACGTATCCCTCCTCTTTCGGCGATGGCACGAGGGACGTGTCCCTCGTCGGTGAAGCCTATTTCGAAGTGACGAAGGACGCGAGCCGCCCGTTTGTCGTGAAGAGCGACGCCATGCGCGTGCGCGTGTTGGGCACCAAGTTCAACTTCGCCACAGGAACATTGTCGCACGTCGCCGGCGCCACGCTTATCGAAGGTGAGGTGGAGGTGAGCGGCAACAATGATGAGGGGCAGATCATCCTCACGCCCGGACAGCGAGCCGAACTGGACAAGAACAGCGGACGCCTCACGGTGAAGCAAGTCAACGCCCGTCTCGACGCCGTGTGGCACGACGACCTTATCCCGTTCGACAGGGCCACCATATTCACCATCGCCCGTACCTTGGAACAGCTTTACGGCATACGCATCATCCTCTCGCCCGACATCTCGAACAGCAAGACCTATTCGGGCGTGCTCAAGAGGAAAGATTCCGTGGAAGGCACCCTCAAGCTCCTGCAGAACGTCATGCCGATAGGCTACAAGAACATCGGCGACAGCATTTTCCTCTTGCCTGCCGCGGGACGATAAGGGAATGCCACTTTTCTTAGCCATCACATAGCGCACATTGATAATCCATCACTTATGCCCTAAAAATAGGGTGGCGTAGGATGGCGCAAACTGAGAAAGTCACGACTTTGTGAGGGCACCAGTGAGAACCTGTGTTTATCCTGTACCGTCTCCGGTGCAGAGGCGTGGCACGCGAATGGTGAGACGTGGCATGCCGCGTCTCCACATGCCAATCATTACAAAATCTGTGCGAATCTGTGTAATCTGTGGTGAACTCCCTCCCGCAATCACCAATCCCTCCCTTTCCCTCCCCCTATCCATTCGCTCGCAAAATATGAAACTTTGCTGAATACGGTACAGGATAAACACAGGATATTCCCGGTGCCCCGGCTTTCAGCCACCTTTCAGCCCTTTCCTCGTGAGTACGGAGCTTCTGTCCCCTAAGCGTACGGATAGCCTTTCCAATCACGACCCGGGTTGACTCACCTCTTTTTTTAGTCGCGTCCCGCCCAAGTGGGATCCAGCCTTGCTAAAGAGCTATGGAGAACGCGTACACATATCCGAGGGGCATCGTTTCTCTCCTACTACGTCCGCGTTTGTCTCCTCCCGGGAGCAAGTGCCCAAATACTCCCCTCATTGGATACAAGCGGGTACATTGAAAGAGCGACGTTTAGGCGGCGGATTGGAGAATAGGCACTTATCTTCGCGGCAGGACATCCGCTAACTTTATAAATCAGAAGCATTACCATGAAGCATTGCCTATTTGCCTTCCTGTTCACGCTGGGCCTGCTGGCGGCGGCCCCCGCCGCCAGCCAGGCGCAGACACCCGCCGAGCTGCGCGACGAGATCGTGACAGACCTGCGAGAAAACGTACTGGCCTTCTGGCAACGACACAGCGTCGACCCCGCCGGAGGATTCTACGGCGCCCTGTCGCGCGACGGCACACCCATCTCCGGCGCCCCGAAAGGAGGCGTGCTCAACGCCCGTATCCTCTGGACCTTCGCCAGCGCCTACCGCATGTATGGCGACGAGGAGTATCGGCGGCTGGCCGACCGGGCGCAACGCTACTTCATCGACCATTTCATCGACCCCCAGTACGGAGGAGTCTACTGGCAAGTGAAGGCCGACGGCACGCCGCTCGACACCAACAAGCAGACGTACGCCTGCTCGTACGCCATCTACGGACTGGCCGAGCACTTCCGCGCCACGGGCAACCTGGAGAGCCTCCAGCGAGCCATCGACATCTATCGCACCATGGAGAGCAAGATACGCGACGCCGCCGGGGACGGATATATCGAGTCGTTCAGCCGCGAATGGGGCAAGCCCGAGCGGATCGGATACGACGGCGACGGCGTAGCCACCAAGACCATGAACACGCACATACACGTGCTCGAGGCATACACCCTGCTCTACCGCGTATGGCGCGACAGCGACCTGCGCCAGCGGCTGGCCACGGTGATCGACCTGCTCACCACCAAGCTCTACAACCCCCGCACGCGCCACCTCATCCTCTTCTGCGACTCTACCTGGAACAACCTCGACGACGTCGACTCGTACGGGCACGACATCGAGACCTCCTGGCTCCTCACCGAGGCTGCCGAGGCGCTGGGCGACCCGCGAGTCGCGGAGAAGGTGAAGACGATAGCCCTCGACCTGGTGGACACCGCGCTGCGCGAGGGCCTCAACGCCGAGGGAGCCATGACCTACGAGCGGCACAAGGACAAGTTCCGCCGCGACCTCGCCTGGTGGTGCCAGGCCGAGACGGTGGTGGGCTGCCTCAACGCCTGGCAGCTCACCGGCAAGCGGGATTACTTGCGTGCCGCCGCCCGCACCTGGGATTACGTCAAGAAGCACCACATCGACCGCGAGCACGGCGAGTGGTTTCGCACCGTGCTCGAGGATGGCACGCCCCGTCTCCGCGAGCCTAAGGCCAGCCTGTGGAACTGTCCCTATCACAACAGCCGGATGGGCTTCGAAGTGGATGACCGATTAAAATGATTATAGAAACCCTTTAATGACATCAAGATGAGAAAACACATGTATTCAACAGGTTGGGCAAGCTCCATCAGCAAAAGCTTGCGACTCTGCCTCGTTGTCCTCCTGACGGCAATGACGCAGATGACATCCGCCGCCGCCGCGGCGACCTTAGGCACGGACCAGCAAGCCGCCACCGTGCGCGGCGTCGTGGTCGACGTGAACAACGAGCCTATCATTGGCGCCAGCATCCTGGTGCAAGGCACCACCATCGGTGTCACCACCGACGGAAACGGACGCTTCGCCCTCGAGGCAGCCGTAGGCAGCACGCTCCGGGTATCGTACGTGGGCTACATCACCGCCGAGGTCAAGACCACGGCCCGCGACATGCGGATCATCCTCCAGGAAGATACCGGCTTGCTCGAGGAGGTCCTCGTGGTAGGATACGGAACCATCAAGAAGTCCGATGTCACAGGCTCCGTAGTCTCCGTCAACGCCGACGAGATGATGAAGCGCAACCCGCTGACGCTGGGCGCCGGACTGCAAGGAGCGGCCGCCGGCGTGTCGGTGGTGCGTAACTCGGGCGATCCCGAGGGCGGCGTCACCATACGCATCCGCGGCGTGGCCACCGTCAACAATTCCGCCGACCCCCTCTACGTGGTCGACGGCGTGCAGGTGGGAACCAGCGCCGAGTTCGTCAACCCCAACGACGTGGAATCCATCGAGATACTCAAGGACGCCTCCGCCACGGCCATCTACGGCTCGCAGGGCGCCAACGGCGTGATACTCATCACCACCAAGCGAGGCTCCAAAGGAAAGGCCAAGCTCTCCTTCTCGGCCAACTTCGGCGTGCAGACGCTGGCCAACAAGCTCGACATGGCCAACGCCGAGCAGTTCGTCAAGGGTGTGCGGAGGGCGTCGGCCAGCGACGGCACCACCATGTCCAACGGCGCCTGGGTGAACTACGACAAGGAGCTGAACAGCATCGACTGGCAGAAAGAGATGTCGCAGACCGCCCTGCAGCAGAACTACAACCTCTCCCTCTCGGGCGGAAGCGAGAACATGCAGGCCATGGTCTCCGTGGGATACCTCAACAACGAGGGCATCGTCATCGAGTCGAACTTCAAGCGCCTCACCGCACGCGCCAACGTCAACTACAACATCCAGAACTTCATCCGCACCGGCGTCAACATCGCCTACGTGCACAACGAGAGGTACGGCGGCGGCAACCTGCTCAACTACGCCACCATCATACCCACGATGGACGACGTGGACGAGAACGGCAAGCTCATCAACGTGCCCATACAGTGGCCCGACGGCACCTGGGGACACTTCAAGAAGGAGGGCAACGGCGACACCAACAAGGGACAGGACAACCCTGTGGCCGCCGCGCGCACGGCCGATTCGCGCAACTACTTCAACCGGCTCGTGGCCAGCGCCTTCATCGACATCGACCTGCTCAAGGGCCTCACCTTCAAGACCGTGGCCAGCGCCAACTACAACTCGGGCGGCTCGCACGGATACACCGCCGTGAACAAGCGCACGTACCTCAACCAGGACCGTCCCGACTCGTTCAACATCAACCTGTGGGAAGGCCTGGGGCTGAACCTCGAGGCATACTTCACCTATAACCTCAAGTTCGCCACGCACCACAACCTCACCCTCATGGGCGGATACTCCATCTCGCGCTACAAGCCCATGGACGTCAACGCCAGTACGTCGGACTTCCCCGCGTCGAGCATACGCCGCATCGACCTGACGAAGAACAGCGCCAACACCAGCGCCGGAGGCGGACTGGGCCGCGAATCGCGGGGCGAATCCTTCTTCGGACGGCTCAACTACTCCTTCCTCGACCGCTACCTCCTCACCGCCACCATACGCCGCGACGGCTCGTCGAACTTCGGCGCCGGCAACCGCTACGCCACCTTCCCGTCGGCGTCGCTCGCCTGGAGGGCGTCGGAAGAGCAGTTCATCAAGGACCTCGGGCTATTCAGCAACCTCAAGGTACGCTTGGGATGGGGACAGACCGGTAACGCCGGAAACTCCACCAACCTCTCCGTGGACCAGCTGTCGTCCAACCGCATCGCCTACTACTTCTACCACAACGCCGCCTCCGCGATCGCTCCCGGACTGGCGCAGACCCGCGAGATAGATACCAACCTGAAGTGGGAGACCAACGAGCAGACCAACATCGGACTGGACCTCGGCTTCTTCAACAACGAGCTGAACGTCAGCCTCGACTACTTCATCCGCGACGCCAAGGACCTGCTGCTCTACCGTAGCATACGCCCCTCGACGGGATACGTCAACATCTACACCAACGCCGGACATATCCGCAACAGCGGCTTCGAGTTCGCGGCCAGCTACCAGAAGCAGTTCAAGGACTGGGGATATAGCGTGAAGCTCAACGGCGCCACCTTGAAGAACAAGGCGGTGGAAGTAGGCGACGACATCTACTCGTCGGCCGGAGTGGCCGACGGCGACTACTGGACCAACTACTCCCTCACGCAGAACGGCCAGCCCGTAGGCGCCTTCTACGGATGGAGGGTGGACGGCATCTTCCAGAGCCAAGCCGAGATCGACGCCCTCAACAGCAAGGTGCCCGCCGACCAGAACAGCGGATTCTACCAGTCGGCCAGCACGCAGCCGGGCGATTACAAGTACCGCGACGTCGACGGCAACGGCTACATCGACGACAACGACCGCGAGGTGCTCGGACACGGATACCCCACGCTCAACTACGGCCTCAGCCTCAGCGGCAACTACAAGAGCTGGGACTTCAACGTCTATATGTATGGCGTCATGGGGCAGAAGATCCTGTCGTACGCATACAAGAACCTGACGAACATGTACATCGCCGACGGCGGATACCGCAACGTGCTGGCCGACTGCGTCAACAACGCCTGGACACCGGAGAACCCGTCCAACAAGTACCCGCGCCTGACGAAGACCGACGCCAACCACAACGGACAGGTGTCCGACGCCTACCTCAAGAGCGGCAACTTCCTGAAGATACAGAGCATACAGGTGGGATACACCTTCCCCGAACAGTGGCTCAAGCCCGTGAGGATAGAGAGCCTGCGCGCCTTCGTGGGCGTGGAGAATCCCTTCACCATCACCGGATACAAGGCGGGCGACCCCGAGGTGGGCAACTCCAACGTGTTGCAGACCGGATTCGACGGCGGACGCTACCCCTATCCCCGCACGTTCAGCTTCGGACTAAGCGTGAGGCTGTGAGAAGAAGCGATTACCCATTCAGTCTATTCATTCAATTAAAAAACAAGGTTATGAGAAAACATATATCCAACTTCCTCGCGGCCATGGCCCTCATGGGCGGCCTCGCGTCATGTGGAGAGGATTTCCTGAAAATCGACCACTATGACATCCTCGAACCCAACGTGCTCTTCAGCAGCGAAGAGACCATCGTGCAAGGCCTCAACGGCGTGTACGACATGTTCTACCCCGAATGGGGCGACAACCCCAGCGACGTGCAGAAGAGCTGGAACATCAAGCCGCAGCTGGCCTTCTCCAACTATCCCGCGCTCGACTGCCAGGCCTCCGGGTGGGACAACGAGTTCACCCGCCACGAGTGGAGGGCCGACAAGGACATGTTCTACGAAGGATGGAAGCAGTCGTACAAGGCCGTGGACCGCGCCAACCGCTTCCTGGCCAACATGGAGCTGGTGGATCCGGCCACCTTCGCCGACGGCGAGACGACCAAGAACATCATCATCGCCGAGTGCCGCGCCATCAGGGCCTTCTTCTACAGCTTCCTGGCGCAGAACTTCGGACGGCTCCCCATGCTCATGACGGGCGACACGTACAGCAGCTCGCCCGACAAGCCACGGGCCGAGAGCACCGCGGTGACGTGGGACCTCATCATCGAGGACTTCCAGTTCGCCGCCAAGACGCTGGGCTGGGAACCCTGGAACGGCGAGAAGGGACGCATCACCCGGGGCATGGCCAAGGCATACCTGGCGCAAGCCTATATGTACAACAACAAGTTCAACGAGGCCAAGCAGGAACTCTCCGACATCATACAGAGCGGACAGTACCGCCTCAACCCCTGCTACGGACAGATCCATCAGGAAGACCGCGTCTGGGACGGCGAGAGCGTATGGGAGATCACCTATCCCCACCACGGCAACCTCAACTGGGGAGCCGAGGGACAGACCGACGCCCTCTGGTGGCCCGCCTACCTCACCGCCAGCCCCGAGTACGGCGGATGGGGATCGCTCTACATCTCGCACGAGTTCTGCCACTCCTTCGAGCCGGGCGACAAGCGCCTCGTCTACTCCGTGGTGAGCGAAGGGCAGGCGCATCCGTACACCGGCGAGGTGATCGGCGCCAACGACGGCTTCAGCGGCGACTTCGTCTCCTCCGAGCTGATGCCCAATAACTACAGCATCAAGCTCTGGAAACGCAAGCCCGGCAGCGACGGCATCGTCATGAACCCCCAATCGGCCATCTGGCTACGCTACGCGGCCATCCTGCTCAACTACGCCGAGTGCTGCTTCGAGACGGGAGCCGACGGATGGGAGTACATCAACCAGGTGAGGAACCGCGCCTGGGGAAACCTCGAGACCAGCCTCGCGCAGGGCAACTTCCCCATACCCCTCAACACCGCGGCCGTCAGCGTCCCCGACGCCCAGACCTTCTACAACTCCTACAAGAGCGGCAAGGGCTACCAAGCCGACGCCTGGAAGGTGGCGCTCACCATCGAGCGCAGGCACGAGTTCCTGGCTGAGTACTCCTTCTGGTACGACCTCTGCCGCACCGGCATGGCGCAGGAGTTCCTCGACAAGGAGTATCCCAAGGGAGCGGGCTACACCAAGCGGATGTTCGACTTCGACAACAACCGCACCATCTATCCCATCCCCAGCGACGAGATAAAGAAGAACAACGCCATCAGCCAAGCCGACCAAAATCCGGGCTACTAAAACAGCAAGCACGCGGAATATGGAGAGAACAAACAAGCTGATAGCCATGGCCTGCCTCATCGCGCTGGCTGCCGCGTGTACGCGGCAGCCGGCCGAGAAAGCCTCGGCCCTGATGGCCCATGAAGACGAAATCGCGCGGCTCATCGACCAAATGACGCTCGAGGAGAAGGTGAACATGCTGCACGGCAAGCACATGTTCTCGTCGGCGGGCGTCGAACGTCTCGGGATAGCCGACATGGAGTACGCCGACGGACCCTTCGGCATCCGCGAGGAGATGGAGCCACATTCGTGGAACTCCCTGGGACTGGCCAACGACTCGGCCACCTTCTTCCCCACAGGATCGGCCCTCGCCGCCACCTGGAGCGAGGAGCTGGCCTACCGCTACGGCGAGGGCATGGGCAAGGAGGCCCGGCTGCGAGGCAAGGACATGATCCTGGGACCCGCCATCAACATCCAACGCCTGCCCAACGGCGGACGGACGTACGAATACCTGAGCGAGGATCCCGTGCTCAGCGCCGCCCTGGCCGTGAAGTACACGCTGGGCACGCAGGACAACGGCGTGGCCGTCTGCCTGAAGCACTACGCGCTGAACAACCAGGAGGACTATCGGGGCACCGTCGACGTGCGGGTGTCGCCCCGGGCCATGCACGAAATCTATCTGCCACCCTTCGAAGCCGCCGTGCGGGAGGCCGATGCCTACGGAGTGATGGCGGCCTACAACAAGGTGGAGGGCGACTGGTGCTCGGAGAACGAGATGCTGCTCGGCCGCATACTGCGCCAGCAGTGGGGCTTCCGCGGCATGGTCATCTCCGACTGGGGAGGTACGCACTCCACCGTCAAGGCCGTGACGAGCGGACTCAACGTGGAGATGCCCGGACAACGCTACCTCGGACAGGCCCTGCTCGACTCCGTACGGGCGGGAGCCGTGGACGAAACCATCGTCGACGAGCGGGTGCGGGAGATCCTCCGCGTACGCCTCGCCATAAAACCGATACCCGCCGGGGAGGCCAACCTGCGGATGACCTCACAGCCCGAACAGCAACGCATCGCTTACGACGTGGCCGTCAACGCCATCGTACTGCTCAAGAACGACGCCGGACTGCTGCCCATCGACAAGGCGAACGTGAAGCGCGTCGCCGTGATAGGCGACAACGCCGTACGCCCGCAGTCCTTGGGTGGCGTGGGAGCCGGCGTGAAGGCGCTCTACGAGGTCACCCCGCTCGAAGGCATCACCGACAGGCTCCAGGGGAGCGGCATCGACATCAAGTGGGCGCAAGGATACCCCTACTACACCAAGCGCGACCGCGAGACACGCGTATCGCCCTACACCAACACCCCCGACCCCGCCCTGATGGCCGAGGCCGTGGAGCTGGCACGGGCGTCGGACCTGGTCATCTTCGTGGGAGGCGACAACCGTGAGGTGGAGACCGAGGGAAGCGACCGACCTTCCATCGCCCTGCCCCTGGGACAGGACGAGTTGCTGAGGGAGCTGGCCTTGGCCAATCCCAACCTCGTGACCGTGTTCGTGACCGGCGGACCGCTGGACCTGCGCGCCGCCCAACAAGTGTCGCGGGCCATGCTCATCTCGTGGTTCAACGGATCGGAGGGCGGACATGCCCTGGGCGACGTGCTGACCGGCGCCGCGACGCCATCGGGCAAGCTCCCCTTCTCCTTCCCGCTCAAGCTCGAAGACGTCCCGGCCTACAGCCTCGGAGTCTATCCGCAGCAGAACCCGAGGAAGCAGGACGACGTATTCGTCAACCTCGTGGGCAACAGGCGGGAGGCGGCACCGAGCGACGGCCCCGTGGCCGACTACGCCGAGGATCTGCTCGTGGGATACCGCTGGTACGACACCCGCCAGGTGCCCGTGCTCTACCCCTTCGGGCATGGCCTCTCGTACACCACTTTCGGTTATTCCGACCTGCGGGCGAAAGCCGACGGCAAGGGCCTCGACATCGAGTTCTGCCTGGCCAACACCGGCTCGCGTGAGGGCGAGGAGGTGGTGCAGCTATACGTAGCCCGTCCCGACTCCAAGCTCGTCCGTCCCTTGAAAGAGCTGAAAGGCTTCCGGCGCGTCGCCCTCCAACCGGGCGAGAAAAAGTCCGTGCGCCTGCGCGTCCCGCTGGAGCGGCTGCGCCATTGGGACGAGTTCGCCGAAGACTGGGCCGTGGAGCCTGGCGAGGCTGAGGTGCTGATAGGAAGCTCCTCGCAAGACATCCGGCTTACACAAAAGATCACTATTACTATGGATTGACACGCGCGCAAGTACATCGCACACAAGCAAGCGATCACTCACAGAAGAGAGAGTGAAAAAGCCCCGGCTTCACGCTTCACGCCAATGGCGCGAAAAGAAGAAGTCGGGGCTTCCTGCCTTTACCCTCCGTAGAGTGGCTCCCCGTGAAGTTTTCTTGTTTTTACGAAGCTTCGCTTGCGTCCACGCGAAGAATAGCCTATCTTCGCGTTACATTCATTTTTTAATTCTCAATTCTCAATTTTTAATTTAGAAAGAGATGGCAACCATACTACCGACCCGCATTTTCCCGATAGGGATACAGAATTTCGAGCAACTGCGTACCCTCAACTACCTGTACGTGGACAAGACCGAGCTGGTGTACCAAATGGCCAACACCAACCGGGTCTACTTCCTCAGCCGCCCGCGCCGCTTCGGCAAGAGCCTGCTACTCTCGACATTGAAAGCCTACTTCGAAGGGAAGAAACACCTCTTCGAAGGATTGGCGATGGAGCGATTGGAGACGGAGTGGACGGTGTATCCCGTGCTCCACTTCTCGTTCGCGCTCACGCACTACGACAAGGTCGACAACCTATACATGACGCTGGACATGCAGCTCGCCGAGCTGGAAAAACTTTATGGAAGCGACCCCTCGGCGAAGACCCCCGGCGCTCGCTTGCTGAACGTCATCAAGAAAGCTTACGAGCAGACAGGAAAGCCGGTGGTCGTACTCGTCGACGAGTACGACTCGCCCATGCTCGACTCCACCACCGACGCCGAGCTGCGCAAGGCGTTGCATCTGGCCACCCGCGAGTTCTACAGCCCGCTCAAGGACAACACACACCTTCTCCGCTTCCTCTTCCTCACGGGCATCACCAAATTCAGCCAGATGAGCATCTTCAGCGAGCTGAACAGCCTGAAGAATGTCAGTATGTGGCAGCAATACAATAGTATATGCGGCATCACCGAAGCCGAACTGATCCGTTATTTCAGACAGGACATCGAGGAATTGGCGGCCAACAACGACGAGACGTACGAACAGGGCCTGGCGCACCTCGCCCGCCTGTACGACGGCTACCGTTTCAATCACCGCGGCGAGCACATTTACAACCCGTTCAGCATCATCAACGTGCTCGACTCCAAAGAATACGGCAGCTACTGGTATTCCACCGGAACTCCCACTTTCCTCCTCGACTTGCTGCGTGAGCGCGGCATGCCACTGATGGACATGGAAGGTTGCGAGGCCATGGGCGACGCGTTCGACCAGTCGACCGACACGCTCACCGACCCTATCCCCGTGCTCTACCAGAGTGGATACCTTACCATCAAGGATTTCAAGAATGGCATCTATACCTTGGGCTACCCCAACGAGGAGGTGCGCTACGGCTTCCTGCGCTCGCTGCTTCCCACCGTGTTGGGGTACAGCAAGATGGAGAGCGACATGAGCCTCATCGCCATGAAGAAGTCGCTCGACAAGGGCGACGTGGACGGCTGCCTGACCCGCCTGCGCGCGTTCGTCGCCTCCATCCCCTACGAGAAGAAGAGCGACAACGAATCCCGCTTCGAGACCATCTTCTACATCATCTTCACGCTCATGGGGCAGCTCACGCGCACGCAGGTGAAGACGGCGGCCGGCCGTGTCGACGTGGTCGTCAGCAACAACGACTATGTCTACCTCTTTGAATTGAAGGTGGATTCCACTCCCGAGCAGGCGTTGGCGCAGATCGACGGGAAAGGCTACGCCATCCCCTACGAGGCCGACGGACGCACGGTCGTGAAGGTGGGTGTCAGCTACGACAAGCAGACGCGGGGCATCGCGGGCTGGGCGATAGGATGACGGCGTGCGAAGGGAAAATACCCGCTGGTTATCAGGTTCGGGACTTCTTCCGTCCGTAGAAGAAGAGGAAGTAGACGCCGATGATGATGAACGGTATGCTCAGCAGCTGTCCCATATTGAGCAGCATGCCGACCTCGAAATCCTCCTGTTCCTTCTTCAGGAACTCGATGAAGAAGCGGAACGTGAAGATGTAGGTGAGGCAAAGCCCGAAGAAGAAGCCTCGGTGGAGCGTCTTGCCCCGCTTCTTGTAGAGGTAGATCATGATGAAGAACAGCAGCAAGTAGGCGATGGCCTCGTAGAGCTGGCCGGGATGCCGCGGCAAGTTGTCGACCCGCTCGAAGACGAACGCCCAGGGCACGTCGGTGGGCTTGCCGATAATCTCGGAATTCATCAGGTTGGCCAGGCGGATGCAGCAGGCGGTGACGGGCGTGGCCACGGCGATCATGTCGAGCACGTCGACGTAGTGCATCTTCGTCTTCCGGCAGTAGAGCCACAAGGCCACGATGAGGCCGATGGTGCCGCCATGGCTGGCCAGACCCTCGTAGCCCACGAACTTCCATCCTCCGTCGGGCAGTATCTTGATGGGCAGCAACATCTCCACCAATCCCCGCAGGCTACCGAAGTAGAGCTGGGGGTCGTAGAAGAGGCAATGCCCCAGCCGCGCCCCCACCAGCGCGCCGAAGAAGCAATAGAAGAAGAGCGGCTCGAACAGCTTCTCGCTGATCTTCTTGTCGCGATACTGGTAACGCACGATGATGTAGGCCAGGAAGAGGCCTACCGCCCACAGCAACCCGTAGTAGCGGATGGGCAGCCCGAAGATGCTGAACAGCTCAGGGTTCGGATGCCAGGGAATAAAGAGGAGTGGATGCATACGGTTTATTCTTTATATGGTGATGTTCTTTTCTTTGGGCTTGATGAAGCCAACGCTCCTATACATTAAACAAGAAATTCATGATGTCGCCGTCCTGCACCACGTACTCCTTGCCCTCTATGCCCAGCTTGCCGGCCTCGCGCACGGCGGCTTCGGAGCCGTACTTCACGAAGTCGTCGTACTTGATGACCTCGGCTCGGATGAATCCCCGCTCGAAATCGGTGTGGATCACGCCGGCGCACTGCGGGGCTTTCCATCCCTTGCGGTAGGTCCACGCCCGCACCTCTTTCTCGCCGGCGGTGAGGAACGTCTCGAGGTTGAGCAGCTTGTAGGCCGACTTGATGAGGCGCGACACGCCCGATTCCTCCAGTCCCACCTCGGCGAGGAACATCTGCCGGTCCTCGTAGGTCTCCAACTCGGCGATGTCGGCCTCCGTCTTGGCGGCCACCACCAGTACTTCGGCACGCTCGTCCTTCACGGCCTGCCGCACCTGCTCCACGTAGGTGTTGCCCGTGGCGGCGCTCGCCTCGTCCACGTTGCAGACGTACATCACGGGCTTGGCGGTGAGCAGGAACAGTTCGTGGGCGACTTTCTGCTCGTCTTTCGTCTCGAAGGCGACGGTACGGGCCGAAAGTCCTTTGTCCAATGCGTCCTTATAGCGCAGCAGTACGTCGTAAGCCAGCTTGGCGGCTTTGTCGCCGCCTGTCTGCGCCTGTTTCTGCACCTTCTGGATACGGCTTTCCACTGTCTCCAGATCCTTGAGTTGCAGCTCGTAGTCGATGATCTCCTTGTCGCGCACGGGATCTACGGTGCCGTCCACGTGCGTCACGTTCTCGTCGTCGAAGCAGCGCAGCACGTGGATGATGGCGTCCGTCTCCCGGATATTGCCCAGGAACTTGTTCCCCAGTCCCTCGCCCTTGCTGGCGCCTTTCACTAATCCGGCGATGTCGACAATCTCCACGGTAGTGGGCACGATGCGTCCCGGGTGCACCAGCTCGGCCAGTTTATTGAGTCGTTCGTCGGGCACGGTAATCACGCCCACGTTCGGTTCGATCGTACAAAACGGAAAGTTCGCCGCCTGCGCCTTCGCGTTCGACAAACAGTTGAAAAGAGTCGACTTCCCCACGTTGGGCAAGCCGACGATACCACATTGCAATGCCATTCTATAATCGTATAAATTGATCGTTGATGGCGCGAAGGTAACGCTTTTTCCCTTATGCTCAGCGTTATTCCCATCTTTTCAGTGGGATGCGCCTCCAATCTCCTCCTACCAGCACTCCAGGTCGTCCGCCACTTCGGGCAGTCGTTCCTTGGTGAATACGGGGTCTTTGATGCCTGCTCGCTTCTGCACGCGGTAGTCGTCGAGTAGCTTGAAGGCGTACTTGCCCAGCAGGAAGATGGCTACGAGGTTGCAGAGCGTCATTAGCCCCATGGTGATGTCGGCCAGGCCCCATACGGTCTTCAGGGTGGACAGGGCGCCGAACATCACCATGCCGCCCACCATGAGGCGATAGGCAAACAGCACCCTTTTGTCGCGGGTGAGATAGCGCACGTTGGCCTCGCCGTAATAGTAATTGCCGAGGATGCTGCTGAAGGCGAAGAAAAAGAGGGCGATGGCCACGAACGCCCCGCCGGCCGGGCCAATGACGTTGGTGAGCGCCTGCTGCGTGAGCTTCACGCCGTCGTCGGTCGAGCCATCCAGGGGCACGCCGCTCGACAGGATGATGAAAGCCGTGCACGAGCAGATGAGCAGGGTGTCGGTAAACACGCCCAACGCCTGTATCAACCCTTGCTTCACGGGGTGCGAGGTGTGGGCCGTGGCGGCGGCGTTGGGTGCCGACCCCATGCCCGCCTCGTTGCTGAACAGTCCCCGCTTGATGCCTTGCGACAATGCCGCCCCCACGCCACCGCCCAGCGCCTGCTCCCAGCCGAAGGCCTGGCCGACGATGGCCGCGAGCACCCGGGGCAGGTCGGCGATGTTGAGCGCCACGATGACCAACGCCAGCAACACGTATCCCACCGCCATGACGGGCACCACCACGCTACTCACCTTGGCGATACGCTGCACGCCGCCGAACACGCAGAGTAGCGTGGCCAGCGTGACCAGCGCGCCCACCACCACGTGGTCGAAGCCGAAAGCTTTCTCGAAAGCCGCGCAGAGCGTGTTGCTCTGCACCGTGTTGAAGGCGAAGCCGAACGTGAGGGTGATGAGCACGGCGAAGAGTGCGCCCATCCAGGGCCATTTCAATCCCTTGCGCATGTAGTAAGCCGGACCGCCTACGAACGAGTCGTTCCCCCGCACCTTGTAGAGCTGCGCCAGCGTGGATTCCACAAAGGCGCTGGCCGACCCCAGCAGGGCGATGAGCCACATCCAGAACACCGCTCCCGCGCCGCCCATGGTCATGGCCGTGGCCACTCCGGCCAAGTTGCCCGTTCCCACGCGCGTGGCGACGGAGACGGCGAAAGCCTGGAACGAGGAGATGTGCTTCTCACCCGATTTCTTGCCGGCCGATTCGCCCAACAGGCGAACCATCTCCCCGATCATGCGGAACTGCACGAAGCGTGTCCGCAGGGTGAACCAGAAGGCGCACCCGATCAGCAAACCTATCAGCAAATAAGTCCATAGGTAATCGTTCAGTGTATCGATAATGTTCATCATGCCGCCGAAAGTAGGCATAACGAACGATAACTCCAACTCCTTTGACGTTTTTTTAGGAGATAATAGCGATTCAAGATATTCACCAGCTTCTTTCTAACGCATGGCTTACGGGCAAAGGCTCGTCGCTTTTAGGGCATTTGGTCCTGACTTCGTCAATGCGCCACCCCTTTTTTCTCGCTCCTCGCGAATCCGTGGTTGAAATTTGTCGACCTCGCGAAATCTCAGGCTTATAATAAGTTTGGTGAATAACATGAAATTCCTGGAGAGTACGGATATACTCTCCCTGTCACGATCCCGGTTGGCGCACACTACGCCTTCTCGAAGACGCGGGGGCGCACCACGAAATAGGCCAGGAGGGTGGCCAGCAAGGCTCCGGTGGAGTTGGCGAGGAAATCCATCAAGTCGCCACTGCGGTAGGAAGTGGCGTACTGTTGCACCAGCTCGATGGCGCCACTGAAAAGAACGGGACAAAGAAGCGCTCCTATCCAGGCATGCCACATCGGGGGATGCTGGTCGCGGCGGTGCGCCCTCAGGAACTCCACCCACAGCAAGGCCGACATGCCGAAGTACATACCGATGTGGACCAACTTGTCGAAATTGGGGATATTGTCCAGCTCCGTCTTGGGCGGGCGAAAAAGCGAAAGGTAGACTACCGTCAGGATGAACAGAATCGATAGGGGGTAATTCTTAATCAATCTAAGCATACGCGAGTTTGTTTCAATTCGGACGCGAAGATACGCACTCTTTTTTCTATATTTGCGCCTTTAACGGCGTATTTGTGCCAAATTGGTAGAAAAAGACAAAAGGTATGATGAAAAGAGACAGGGCTAACTTCGGTAGCAAGCTGGGAGTTATACTGGCCTCCGCCGGTTCGGCGGTAGGCCTCGGCAATATATGGCGATTTCCCTACGAAGCGGGAAGCAACGGCGGCGCGGCGTTTATCCTCATCTATCTGGGATGCGTCTTCGTGCTGGGCTTGCCCGTGATGATTTCGGAATTCCTCATCGGCCGACGGTCGCAAGCCAACACCGCCGGCGCGTACCAACGGATGGCTCTCGGCACGCCCTGGCGATGGGTGGGACGGCTGGGCGTGCTCACCGGCTTCCTCATCCTGGGCTACTATTCCGTTGTGGCGGGATGGACACTGGAGTACATCTTCGAGGCGACGACAAACGGGTTCGCGGGGAAGGATGCTCAAGGTTTCCAGGCGGCATTCGACTCGTTCGCCGCCAATCCTTGGCGCCCGATGCTCTGGATGGTGACTTTCATGCTGGCCACTCACTTCGTCATCGTGCGCGGGGTGGAGAAGGGCATAGAACGATCCTCGAAGATCATGATGCCGGCACTGTTCATCATCATTCTCGTCCTCGTGGTATGCTCCATCACCCTGCCCGGAGCGGGGGCGGGCATTGAGTTCCTGCTGAAGCCCGACTTCAGCAAGGTGACCGCCGGCACGTTCCTTAGCGCCATGGGACAGGCATTCTTCTCGCTCAGCCTCGGCATGGGATGCCTGTGCACCTACGCCTCTTACTTCAGCAAGCAGACCAACCTGACACGGACAGCCTTCTCGGTGGGCGTCATCGATACGATGGTGGCTATCCTGGCGGGATTCATCATCTTCCCGGCGGCCTTCTCGGTGGGTATCAGTCCCGACACGGGACCGAGCCTCGTTTTCATCACCTTGCCCAACGTGTTCCAGCAGGCGTTCGGCGGCATGCCCGCTCTGGCCTATGTCTTCTCGGTCCTGTTCTACGTACTGCTGGCCATGGCGGCGCTCACCTCCACCATATCCATGCACGAGGTGTCTACGGCCTACCTCCACGAAGAATTTAATTTCTCGCGTAAGAAGGCAGCCCGCATCGTCACCGCCAGCTGCATCTTCCTCGGCATTTTCTGCTCGTTGTCGTACGGTGTGCTGAAAGGGTACACGGTGTTCGGGCTGACGGTGTTCAACCTGTTCGACTACGCCACGGCGAAGATCATGCTTCCCGCCGGCGGCTTCTTCATCTCCCTGTTCACGGGCTGGTACCTCGACCGCCGCATCGTGTGGTCGGAGATCACCAACGACGGCTCGCTGCAGGTGCCGCTGTATCGCCTCATCATCTTCATCCTGAAGTTTGTGGCGCCCATCTTCATCGCGCTGATCTTCCTCCACGGACTGGGCGTATTCGAACTGTTTGAACGTTCGTGATGTGGAAGGACTATTTTTACTTCACCAAGAGTGAGCGGAGAGGAGTGATCACGCTGGCGGCGCTGATTGTCGCCACCTTCGCGGCCGTAGCCTTATGGCCCGCCTTCTCCACCGCGACGGGGGACAGCAAGGCCGACGAGAGCCGCTTCGAGGAAGAACGGGCTAACTTCCTGGCGTCGTTGAAGGAGATGGATGCCCGCCACGATTCCACCCGCCAGGGTCGTTATCCGAAAACGACAAAGCGGGAGGTACGGCTGGCGGCGTTCGATCCCAATACTGCCGATTCCATCACCTTTCTTTCGCTCGGCCTGCCACCTTGGATGGCGGGAAACATCCTGCGCTACCGGGCCAAGGGCGGCATGTTCCGGAAAGCGGAAGACTTCAAGAAGATTTATGGGCTGACGGAAGAACGGTATCGCGAGCTGTCGCCCTATATCCAAATCGCGGAAGCGTACTCCACGCCCCGGCGAGACACCATAAGGCTGACGACCGAGCGCCCCGCCGTCGGCCAGGATTCGCTGTTTAAGTATCCGGAGGGCACCGTTGTCGACCTGAACAAGGCCGACACGGCCGAGCTGAAGAAGATTCCCGGCATTGGCACAGGCATCGCCAACCGCATCGTGAGCTACCGCGAGCGGTTGGGTGGTTTCTACAGCGTGGAGCAGCTGCGCGACATTCACCTGAAGGCGGAGTTGCTTCACCCATGGTTCTCGGTCGACGAGGCGGACATTCGTCGCATACCCATCAACAAGGTCGGTGTGGAACGCCTGACGCGACATCCTTACATCAACTTCTATCAAGCTCGCCTGATGGTCGAATACCGGCAGAAGCGAGGGACGCTGAAGTCGCTGCGGGCACTGTCGCTATACGAGGAATTCACGGCGGAAGACCTGGAACGCATCGGGCACTACGTGGACTGCGGGGAGGACGGGAAGGAGAAGTGAAACATAAAAAAGATGCATTCCTATCACACTAGATAAGAATGCATCACACACAAACAAAACAAACACTCTACTATCCATCTTCACAGACTTCGTAGAGAAGCGTGGTAAAGATAGTGGATTGTGGGGGATAGTCGTATCGAGAACGACTTATTGTATGTGTTTTTTAGCAGTTGCGACACGTGATTAACCTTTTTTAATCATCCCGTCCACGATATGTATCGTTCGGTCGGTGATTCGGGCCAATCCCTCGTCGTGCGTCACGATGACGAAGGTTTGCCCCAATCGCTCCCTCAATTCAAAGAACAATTGGTGCAATTCTTCCTTGTTGCGGGTGTCGAGGCTGCCCGATGGTTCGTCGGCCAATACCACGGCAGGATGGTTGATGAGCGCGCGAGCCACGGCGACACGTTGCTTCTCTCCACCCGACAATTCATTGGGCTTATGCGAAGCGCGGTCGGCAAGTCCCATGAAGCCAAGCATCTCCAAGGCTTGCTCGTTGGCCCTCTTGCTCGCCGCGCCACCGATGAGCGCGGGAATCATCACGTTCTCCAACGCCGTGAACTCGGGCAACAGCTGGTGGAACTGGAAGACGAAGCCGATGTTGTGGTTGCGAAAGTCCGACAGCGCCTTCTCCTTCATCCGGTTCACGGCGGTACCATCTATCTTCACCGTGCCGGCGTCGGGCATGTCGAGCGTCCCCATGATTTGCAAGAGGGTGGTCTTTCCTGCCCCACTCGCTCCTACGATACTGACAATCTCGCCTCGGCTTATCTCCAGGTCGATGCCCTTCAGCACTTGCAAAGAGCCGAAACTCTTCGTGATTCCATTCAATTGTATCATCGCCATAATTATTCTATTCTACTTAACTATTCCTAACGACTTGACTACCCCCCTGTCCACTTCACCTTTTTGTTTTACAACCGCTTGATCACGTATTCGGCCAAATAACAGCCGAATGTGGCAGGCATGTAGCTCACCGTGCCGCAGGTCGACTTTTTGCCCGGTTCGCCCTCGGCGAGGAATACCGCCCTGGCGTCGGCCTGCTCGGTGCTGAACACTACGGGAAGCTTCCGCTTCAGTCCCATCTTTTGCAGACGTTTGCGCACGGCCTTGGCCAGTCCGCAATGGTAGGTGTCCCACAGGTCGGCGAAGCGCACCTGCGTGATGTCGCTCTTGGCGCCGGCCCCCATGCTCGACACGATCTTGAGGTGCCGCCTCATGGCTTCGGCAATGAGGAAACATTTGGGGCTGATGGTGTCGATGGCGTCGACAATGAAGCTATATTCCCCGGCTTCGAGCAAGGCGGGGATATTCTCGTCCTTGAGATAGACGGTCAGCGGACGCAACTCCAGTTCGGGATTGATGTCGAGGAAGCGGGCGGCGAGCACCTCTACCTTAGGCTTGCCGAGGGTGGAGCGCGTGGCGGGTAGCTGACGGTTGATGTTGGTGGGTTGTACGGTGTCGGCGTCGACGATGGTCATTCGCCCCACCCCGGCCCGGCAGAGCATCTCGGCCGCCCATGCCCCTACGCCGCCCAAACCTACCACCAGCACGTGCGCCCGGCGGAGGCGTTCTATTTTCTCCTCGCCCAAGAGCAGGGCCGTTCGCTGTTTCCAGCCTTCTTCCATTCGTTCTTCTTCCATTCCTGTTTCTTCTATTGTTTGTTCCTCTACCATTAGCTCTTCTTGAACCACTTATAGAGCCATTGCCCTATCCGTTCATAGTGCTGGGCCTCGTTGTGTCCGCGAGGATCGGAGAAGGAGACGATATCTTGCGGTTCGTCGCCCTGCTCGGGGTAGAGCACGATGAGGCTGTTGTTCGCGAAATACTTGCCCAGCTGCGCCGGCAACCGTTCGAACAAGGGGTCGTAAGAGAGCGAGCCGCGGCGGGCGGAAACGACGACGAGCAAGTGGTCGTAGTTCACCTGTCCGGTGAGTAGCAAGAGGTCGTCCCAGTCGTCGAGAGGCGAGAATTCCGTAGGTGCGGCGGCATGCTTCTTGCGCACCAGATACTGGAGGCGTTGGGCCGTGGAACCACCCGCGAAGAAATGCACCCTGCAGCCCAGGATACTGCCCATGCGGCAGAGGTGGTCGACCCATCTGGGAAATCCCGCCTCATACTCCGCCTTGGGAGGCACGGCCACGACGATGCGTCGCAACGTGTTGACGGGCATGAGGAACTTGGCTATCATTACCTCCCGGTGCGTCCCCTTCAGCAGGTTCTCGGCCAGATGGCCGAAGAATGAGTCGACAAGGTTTGTCTTGCGGTGCAGCCCGATGATGATGTCCGTGGCATCGTACTCCTTGACGGTGTGTATGATTCCCGAGGCAATGTTCATGTCGTACCGGCTCACGATGGTTGTGCCCGTATCGGCTGCGGCGGCAATCTGTGCCGCGCGTTCCAGGTTGCGCTTGCCTCGCATCTGCTGTTTTTCGGAGTTCTTATTGTTGTCGTTGATGACGTTGAGCGCGATCAGCGGATTCTTCTGTTTGGCATCTTTTATTACCAATCCGAGGTTGACCAGATTTTCTATCGTCTCGGGATTGGCCACGGGTATGAGGACCCGTTCGGTCCGGTGTCTCTTCTTCGTGTCGTCGGCCTGCATAGCCTCATCGTCGGTGGCGAACCGCCGGGCCGACTTCTCGGTCACCAACGAACTGATGACGCAGGTAAAGAGTATCATCACCACGGTGCCGTTCAGCACGTCGTCGTTCAGCAGCCGCTCGCCGTTCTCCATGACTATGGCGTGCCCAATCAGCACGGCCGCCAGCGTCGCCGCCGCCTGCGCGTTGCTAAGGCCGAATATCATGGAACGCTCGTTGGGTAGCATGTGGTATATCTTCTGCGTGAACCAGGCCGCCAGCCACTTGGCCGCGGTGGCCACCACAGTCATCACGATGGCTACTTTCAGCGCCTCTCCCCCGGCGAACACGCTCTTCACGTCGATGATCATGCCTACGCCGATCAGGAAATAGGGAATGAAAAGGGCGTTGCCCACGAACTCCAGCCTGTTCATCAGCGGCGACACGTGCGGAATGAGGCGATTGAGCACCAGCCCGGCGAGGAAGGCGCCCAAGATGCCCTCCATGCCCACGACCTCCATCAGTCCCCCGCCGAGGAAGACCATGGCCAGCACGAAGATGAACTGCATCACGTTGTCGTCGTACTGGCGGAAGAACCAGCGTCCGATGCGGGGGAAAAAGAAGATGATGAGAAACGTGAGCACCGCCACCTTGCCCAGCAGGATGAGCCAGAACAGCCCGTGCGCCTCACCTTTAAAGATGCCGCCCACCACGGCCAGCACGATGAGGGCGAGGGTGACGGTGACGGCCGTGCCACCGATGGTGATGTTGACGCTACGCAGGCGCGACAGCCCGTAACGGCTGATGATGGGATAGGCTATCAGCGTGTGCGAGGCGTACATACTGGCCAGCAACACCGCCGTGAGAAATCCGTAGTCGAGCAGCTTCATGCTGCTCCACACGCCGAGCGCCATGGGGATGAGGAAGGTGAGCAGGCCGAACGTCAGGCTCTTCCCCTGGTTTTTCTTAAAATCCTCCATGTCCATCTCCAGCCCGGCGAGGAACATGATGTAGTACACCCCCACCTTGCCGAAAAGCTCGAAGCTGCTGTCGTAATCGAGCACGTGAAGGCCGTGCTCGCCGATCAGCACGCCGGCCAGGATCATGCCGATGATGTGCGGGATGTGCAGCCTCCCCAGAATCATCGGCGCGAAGAGGATGATGAGGAGCACGAGGAAGAACACCCAGATAGGGTTGGTTATCGGCAGGGTGAAAGGAAGCTCTAACAGGTTCATCAGTACGTGTGAAATCGAAAGTTATACCGCCTCTGCATGATTACCCCACCAGCCACTCGCCCAACGTGCGCGTCTCCTTGCTGAAGGCGGCGCCGATCTTCACCAACCGCTTGCCACTGGCGTTATAAGGGATGAGGTACCCTTTCTCGTCGATCTGCCGCAGCGCGTCGGCCGCCGTGCCGTAGCCGATCATCTTGAACTCGAAGACGTAGACGGTGCCGGCGATCTCCACCACGAGGTCGGCCCGGCCCTTGGCCGTCTGCCGTTCCATGCGCGAGCGTTCGCCGATGAGAGTGAAGAGGATGTAAAGCGCGGTTTGGTAGTAGTTCTCCGACTTCTCCTCCGTGCCGTAGGGGATGTCGGCGAGGAAGGCCTGCAGGCGGGTCATGAAGGTTTCCACGTCGCCGCGGTAGAGGTCGCGCAAGAAGATTTTCGAATCGAATTGATCGTCGTCCCCCTTGGGGAGATAGAACGGGAGCAGGTTTTGCAAGAAAGCTATCCTGACCTCCTCGTTGGGGAATCCCAGCGTGTACAGCTCCAGCACGGGGTCGTAATCCAGGATGGTAAGGTATCCGCTCTGGAACATGAAGGGGATGAAGTTGTCCGAGCCTGTGCGGTAGTCGGTAAACTTCGATCGCGAGACGAGTATGTTGCCCTCCAGGTTGGGGACGTTGATGTCCCCCGCCTTGATGAGCTTGACCAAGAACGTGGGGGTTCCGGTGTGGGACCAGTAGTAGGCGTATTCTTGGTCGGCGAACGTGTTGAGCACACTGAAGGGGTTGTACACTCCCTCCGATTTTCGGTTGAAGTGGTATCCGTCGTACATCCGTCGCATCTTCTCCAAGGTCTCCTCGTACGTTATCTCGTCCGCATCGGCCAAGGCGTGCAGCTCGGGCTGGAAGTTGGCGACAAGCTCCGTCTCGGTGATGCCGCAGATACCCGCATATCGCTCGCTCATGCTGATGTCTTTCGGCTGGTTCATGCCGCTGAACACGCCGGCCTGGCCAAACTTCGTCACGCCCGTGAAGAAGAGGAAACGGAGATAGGGATCCGCGCTCTTCAGCACGCTGTAGAAGGCTTGGAGCTGAGGACGTATCAGCGCGTGCAGCTCGGGATTGTCCATCGTGTCGAGCAGGGGCTTGTCGTACTCGTCGATGAGCACTACCACGCCCTTGCCCGTCTGTTCGTTGGCTCGTTTGATGAGGCCGAGCAGACGGTTGGCGGAAGTGTCTTCGCTTTCGTCTTTTCCCCACTGCTCCTCCAGTGCTTTCAGGTTGGCGTTTAGCGCGGACACGAACGTATCCAAGCTGGTGTAGATTCCCCTGTTCATGTCCAGGTGGAACACGGGATATTCTTTCCATTCCGTCTCCAACCGTTCGATGGCCAATCCCCCGAACAGCTCGCGCTTGCCGAGAAAGTAGGCTTTCATGGTGGAGAGTAGGAGGCTCTTCCCGAACCGGCGGGGACGTCCGAGGAAGTAGGGCTTTCCTTGGTAGGCGAGGCGGTAGATATACTCCGTCTTGTCCACGTACACGAAGTCATTCTTCCGAATGTATTCGAAGTCTTGTATGCCGATAGGCAGTGGTCTGCTGTTCATCATATCGTCAGCCTTTATGGAGTTTACGGCACAAAGATACGAATCTATTCCGTTGCGCGGTCTCCAAAACTGGTTATTTTACGGGCTGATTACCCGGATTAAGCCGTTCTCTCGCCTGTCCGCTCATTCGCCCTCCTCACTCGATTAGTGGGCTTTTCATCATGGCGGCAAGATCTTCGGCAAACATGGGGGATTTATTGCGTTTACCTCACAGGGAGAGAAGCTCCGTCCTCTCGGGGATGGGTCAACGCACCTCTCGGGGAGAGGTCGACGCTCCTCTCGGGAAGAGATGGAAGGCTCCTCTCGGGGATAGTACGAGAGGATCTGTTTGGGAGAGTATATACTTCGTGCGGCCTGTTTTTGTGTTTGGGGCGCGGCACGCCACGTCAGCGTAATGGTGCGGCGTGATAGTCCACCAGCCCGTCCATCGGGCTTTGGCATATCTTTCCTATCCGCACGCCCGTCTCTTGGGCCGCCTCTCTCAACAACTCCTCGTAGTGGCAAGCGATGGAGCCGACGAAGTGCGCCGGATATTCCCTACAAGGATACGCCGCCACGTTTCGTTTCAGGAAGGCCACGAAGGCGTTCCGTGCCAATTGGCGTAATTCGGGGCGGTCGAGATGCCGGGCGATGAACGGGGAGAGGCCGGCGAGGAAGCGATTGGGGAAGGGCTGGCGATACGTGCGGTCGATGATCTCGGCGGCGGTAAGCCCCGTCTCGGCGAAGAAAGCCTTCTGGACATCGGGCGGGAGCTGGCGTTTCAGCACGTCACCCACCAACAGCTTGCCGAGGTAGGCGCCGCTCCCCTCGTCGCCAAGGATGAAACCGAGCGGGGAGACCTGTTGGGCAATCGCCTTGCCGTCGTAGAAACAGGAGTTGGATCCCGTGCCGAGGATGCAGGCGATGCCGCCCTCGTGCCCGCAGAGGCCGCGGGCGGCCGCCAAGAGGTCGGAACAGACCTCGAGGCCGCTGGCGGCGGGAAACACCTCGCCAATGGCGCGGCGCAGGAGTGGCGCCCGCTCGGGCGTGCAACCCGCGCCGTAGAAGTGTATGGCGTCTATGCTTTCCCCTTCGGGCAGTTGGGGCTGAAGGGTGTGCCGAAGCTCCGCCAGAATCTCCTCTTCCGTCTGGAAGAAGGGGTTGATACCCTTCGTCCGTACCCGGAGGGAGACAGAACCCTGCGCCGTGAGGCACCAATCGGTTTTCGTGGAACCGCTATCCGCTATAAGTATCATAAGCTAATCGTTTGTAATCAAGTTCATCGCCGCCTCCCGAAATCGTTGTCCAACTTGCGCCTCACCAGCACGGCGGCGGCGATGCCCGGCAGGGTACAGACGCATACCCAGACGAAGAAGGCGGTATAGCCTATCCGCGTCTGTATCTCTCCGGCAGCCATGCCCGGCAACATCATGCCCAGCGCCATGAAGCCTGTGCCGATGGCATAGTGCGCCGTCTTCCACTTTCCCTCGGCGATATAGATGAGGTAGAGCGTGTAGGCGGTGAAGCCAAAGCCATAGCCCAGCTGCTCGACGACCACGCAGAGTGAGACGAGCGACAGGGCGTCGGGACGGGCGGCGGCCATCCAGACGTAGAGCAGGTCGGGCAGGTTGATAGCCAGCGCCATGGGGAGCAGCCATCGCCTGAATCCGTAGCGGGAAACCAGGATGCCGCCCAGGATGCCGCCCAGCACCAAGGCGACGACACCCATCGTGCCGTAGATCACTCCCACGGTGGTGGTGGAAAGGCCCAGTCCGCCGGCAGAGACTTCGTCGATCAGGAAGAGGGAGGCGATTTTCGAGAGCTGCGCCTCGCCGAGCCTGTAGGTGAGCAGGAAGAAGAGCGTCAGCCACACCTCCTTTTTCCGGAAGAAGGAGGCAACGGTCTGGATGGCGTTGAAAAACAAATCCCCGAGCTTCAGGTCGGGCCGCTCCACGTCGGATTCAGGCCGCGGCAGGACAAGGTGATGATAGAGCATGCCGGCAATGAACAATCCCGCCATGAGGTAGAAGACAAGGCTCCAGGCCAGGGCGATGTCGCCTCGCGAGAGTTCCAGCCATCCGGCCAGCATCACCAGCGCCCCTTGCGCGAAGACGTTGGCGAGACGGTAGAACGTGTTGCGTATGCCCACGAAGAACGATTGTTCCCTGTTGCTCAGCGCCAGCAGGTAGAAGCCGTCGGCCGCGATGTCGTGCGTGGCGGAGGCGAAAGCCATCAGCCAAAAGAAGGCGAGGGTGGCTTGCACGAAGTGGGTGGTGGGGATGAAGAACGCCACGCCGGCCAACGCGGCGGCGATAAGTCCCTGCGTAGCGATGATCCACGCCCGCTTCGTCTTTATCAGGTCGATAAACGGACTCCAGAGCGGCTTGATGACCCACGGCAGATAGAGCCAGGAGGTGTAGAAGGCGACTTCGTCGTTCGACAGTCCCAGCCGTTTGTACAGGATGACGGCGACGCTCATCACGGCCACATAAGGCAGCCCTTCGGCGAAGTAAAGGGTAGGCACCCATGTCCAGGATGTTTTCACTATTCTCGGTGTCTTCATGCTATGGGATGGAATGTTTATGGATAATGTTTCGCCAACTCGCTTCCCGGATAGTAATGCGCCAGGATGGCCCGGTAGTCATAGCCCCGTTCGCCCATCACGGCGGCTCCGATCTGGCAGAGACCCACGCCGTGTCCCCAACCCGCTCCGGTAAGGACGAACCGGGAAGGTACGCCAGGCGTCCCCTCTTTGTCTACCACGAAAGCGGAGCTATAGAGATGCGAGGGCGACAGGGCACGACGAATGGCTAACTCTTTCCCGACGACCCGCGTTCGCCGGGTTCCGACAATTTGGAGGCGGACGATGCGGCCCGAGCTTCCCCGCTTCAGGGGCACCAGGTCGAGAATTTCCCCGAAGTCTTCACCCAGCCGGCCGGCGATCAGTTCGGCCAGCTCCCTTTGCGAGTAGCTCACTCGCCAGCGGTAGAAATCGGGAGTTTCTTGGTCGTAGTTGTTGAGCGCCCGTCCCAGCAGGTTGGTGTCGCGCGTATGGCAGAAGGCGCGAGGCGTGGAGCGTATCCACCGCTCCGCCTCCTCTTCCCCGCTCAGGTTGGGCGGCGGCTCATGGCCGTCGCTATCCCGCCTCGGGGCGAGATAGGGATAGTCCACGTCCTCCCAGCAACTCGAGAAGCGTTCCATCGCCCCACCGCAACACTTAGAGTAGCGGGTGTCGCACAACTCGCCTCCGTACGTCAGCACTTCGCCCCGGGTGGCGGCCACCGCCTCGGCCGCTCGCGGCGAGGTGGCGCGGCTCACGCCCTGGTAGCGCTGGCAATGGTCGTCGGCGCAGACGTCGAATCGCTCGTGTCCGGTTCCCGCCTGTCCCGTCCCTAATCCCGCGCGCCCCATTCTTGATTCTTCATTCTTCATTCCTAATTTATGCGCCGCCCATCCGCGCGCGATTACGGCGTGCGCCTTGAGGAACTCCAGCGGAGCTTGGGCGTTCATCTCGGAGGAGACGACACAGGTGAGGTATTCCTCGACGGGTAGGCTGTTGACGGCTGTCAGCCGTCCCTCTTCCGCGATGAGGGTCAGCGTTCCCCTGAACCGTTGCGCTTCTTTGCGTTCCCAGTGGAACTGGATGCCGATGGTGACGGCCTCCAGTTCAAAGTAGGTGTCGGCATCCGGCGCGGGGACGAACGACAGCTCGTCGTACGTCCGTCCCTGCCAGAGTATCCGCCCCCGGTGGAAACTCGCTTTCTGCGCCCCGATGGCTATCGTCGCGTCGGAGGCGACGAAAGGCGCGGGAAACAGGAACTCGATCTCTTGTCCCGAGAGGATACCTACCTTGATGATTGGCTCTTTCATACCAGCACGCGTTCCAAACCCACCATGACATTTTCCATCTGGTCGGCCGTGATCGAGATCTCCCGGTAGATCTCCGTAATCTTTTCCTTCGTCAGCTTCGGGATGTCCTCTTCCCTCACCATGGGGAAGATGCCGTTCAGCTCGGCTATGGCGGGGCTAACGAGAATCTGCTCGTCGCCTTCGGCGTAGTAGCAGTCGGGGCGATGCTTGCCGCGCAGGAAGATGACGCAATTGTAGACGAAATGCGTCTTGTCGTAGATATACTCCTCCATGCCTCTGTCCCCGGCTATTTCCGTTGGGTTATACCACAACAGGATGTTCATCATCGGCTCTTCCCTGGGCTCGCGATGGAGCTGGTGGTACACTTGGTAGAAGGTATGTATCATCTTTCCCTTGGTCTTGGTCCGTATGCGCACGGCGGTGAGGGGTATCAAGGCGGTATCTATGACGAGGTTGTCCTTGCGGATAACGATCTCGCCGCTCCAATTGTCCCAGTCGTATCGCCCGGCCATGGGCGCTTCCTTGCTCGCCGCCTGGAAATGGAGATGGTCGGGAGCCGAGGCGCCGCACGCGGGGCCATTGTACATCAGGTAGAAGTTGGAGAGAATCTGCGCGAAATCCACCATCTCCTCGAAACGGCCCAGTATGGCTTGCGGGATGTGCTCCTTATGAGCCATGGTGATGTGCTCGGCGAAGACGGGATAGGGATTGAACAGCAAGTCGTAATCCTTGAAGTCCTGCGCCAGTTGTCCTTTCAGCCTGTTCTCTTTGCACAGGAAGCAAGGGCGGTTGCTGATGGCCTCGCTGTCCTCGGTCGGCGCGGTGACGGAGCGTATGCGTGCGGCGTTGAGGAAGATGTAGGTATGGATCTGGAATTTCTCGCTCGTGACGCACAGGCTCTTCTTTCTCTTCCAGTTCAGCTCGCGGGCCTTCTCGTTCTCCTTCGTGTATGGGGTACGCGGCACTAAGCGCAGCATCCTGTCGAAGATGAGCTGCGCGCCCAGTATGCCTACGTCTCCCATGATATTGACGCGCGCGCTCAGCTCCAGGGAACGTATCCGGTCTTTGGAGTAGTTGTTCCTGTTGGTTTGCTCCAGGGAGAGCGCGGCGTCCGAGTTGCCCGACCAGCGTCGGCAGAGGTAGACCACTTCGTACACCCGTCCGATCTTTGACGTAGTCGACAGGCTCAGGCAGGTAGCGTAGTCCTCGCCATAGCTGATGTTTGGGAAGGGCACGTCGCGGATAAGGGGCGTATAGAAAGCCCTTGGCGCGCCCATCCCGTTGAGGCGCAAGGCATTGTTGTGCCCGTTGTCGGGTGTCCACTCGCGGTGGTCGATGATACCTGGGGGGATCTCGTTCAGGTCGAAGTCCACCATCTGGTAAGTGCCTATCACCACGGAGCACTTATTCTCGTGGAAGGCGTCGACCATGATTTGCAGGCTATGCTCATCCTTATAGAGGTCGTCGCTGTCGAGCTGTACGGAGAATCGTCCGCACCTCTTGTCGCTCACGGCGAGGTTCCAGCATCCGCCTATGCCCAAATCCTCGCGGGAAGGGATGACGTGGATCAGCCGTTTGTCGTCGGCGTACTCTTTCAGCGCCTCGGTGGTGCCGTCGGTGGAGTGGTTGTCCACCACGATGACATTGTATTTAAAGTTGGTTTGCTGGCTGAGGGCGGAATTGACGGCATCCCTGATGGTAGCTACCCTGTTCTTCACCGGTATGATGACGGAAGCCTCGTACTCGAAATCTTCCTCGAAAATCTCCTTGGCGAGATGGACGGGAAAGAGCAAGGCATCGATGTCTCTCAAGTAATCGGTGAAGGCTTCTTCCATCTCGATCTGTGCCTCCCTGTTCTTGGGATCCACGTAGTCGAATTGTTTCTCTCCGCTCGTCCGGGTGTCGGTCTCCATCTCCGTATAGAGGAACTCGTTGATACGGACGATGCTGTGCTCCTCGGAGAGGCGCAGCCGCAGGTCGTACCATCCGGCATACTCGTAATCCTTGTAGACGCACGACATCTCTCTCCTGATGTTCTGGGTCTTGAGAAGCATGAGCGAGCCGAAGTCGAAATCCTCGCGCAGGCTACCTTTCTGGTAGTCGAGGGTAGGGGCGGGACGCAACTCGTCGCCCACTTGCTGGTAGCGGTCGGAGTACACTATGCCGGCGTGCGTGGTGAACGCTATCCGTACCATCCGCCTTATCGACAGGTAACCGAGGCTCAGTGGCGTGGTCTTGTTGTAGAGCAGCGTGTATGTACCTTTGGAATGCTTGCCGATGAACTTGAGGATATCGGTGGATACCAGATTGTCCCCCATGATCCACTGGCATCCCTCTATCTCGGGATGCTTGACGCCGAATGGGTACAACAGGAAAATCTCGTCGGGTTCCCAGTCCGAGTCTTGCAATGCCGCGACGGTCTTGCGGGCGTCTTCCTCCTTGCCGTAAAGGAGAAAGCAGGAAATTGTTGTTTCATCCATACTAAATTAATGTGTATTAGGAACGGGTCTCCTCGAGGTCTTGCTTTTCATGGGGCCGACACGTTCTTGGGTTGCAAATGTAGTGATTATAGTCTTTTGTTTTCTCACGTTCAGGGGTTTTTTCTTCCGGGGCTTCCTCCGCTGGGGTCTTTGGACGAGCGCCAATTCGCGCTGGCCGCCGACGGCAGCTCGGGCGATACCTTCTCGAGCGACAATCCCTTAAAGGTTTTCCCCTTCCCGACGTCGTGCATGCCGTTGTTGAAACGGCACTTGTCGAACGTCTTTCCCGTGGCGGGCACCTGGACGAGTGAGAGCGCCAGCAGGCCACCGTCGGTGTTGTTGAGGGCGGGGAACGCGGGCACCTCCATCAGGCGCTCCTCGTCCGCCTCGTGCCTGGCCGCCAACCGGTCGGGGCGTTTGCTGAAGCAGAGGTATCCTCGCGGGGGAAACACGATGGGCTTTCCCTTCGCCTGGCCTTCCCAAAGCGCGGTGGTGCTGTACACCTTTCCGTCCTCCTTCATTTTATAGAGGTAGAGCGCGGGTACGAGGAGCGGTTCTTCGGAAGGGTTGTAGATCTCCACGTACTCCGCGCCGTCGGCATCGGGATCGTACATCACCTCGTTGAACAGTAGCAAGCCCTTCACCTCGTCGGGCAGCGACGGCGAGAGAGGCGCGGGCGATCCGGGTTCCTCCTCGCCCGGTTCCTCCTCGCCCGGTTCATGCGCCGCCACGTCGTGCGTGATCTGTATGTGGTGGAAGGCGAAGCCGTCGCATCGGCTCTTGGTGTAGACGCAGTAGACACCGCAGGCCACCGGCTCGAAGGGGAGGTTGTCGGCCGCCTCGCCCTCGAGGGTGTACTCCGGTTCCGCCTCCGTTCGGGTACGGAGCGTCCAGTGCCCGTCGTCGTCGCGCGCTATCTCGATGTAGATTTTTGGGGACTCAATGCCTTTCATCAGTTCCCTTCCCGAGACGAGCAGCGTGGATTGCCCGTCCGCTTGGCGGTACAGCCCTACGTTGTCCTTCGCGCCTCCTATCTGGACGAAGTATCCATCGGGAGCGTCGGCCAGGACACCCGACGAGGCGGCGAGGAAAAAGCGTGCGTAATTGTTGTTGGAGGGATTGAACGTAAGCCTCACGCCCATCTTCCAGCATGTACGGGCTAGGGCATTCGAGGCGAAGCTGACGTATGCCGTACCCCCCTCCTTGGCGGGGTCGCTCAGTCGTACGCCCTCCTGGGCATTGATGGTGAATTTCTCGGTCTGTCCAGTCCAAGGCAGCGAGGCGGTGGTGACATCGTCTCCTTCGGATCCGCTCTCCCCTTCGGGTGGCGGCGCGGCGCAACCTTGCGGCAACGCGGCGATAATCAAGAGTACAATGGTGGTCAGCGCATAGCAAATTTCTCTTTTCATTGTTGGTCAGAATCATTGTGATGCGACAAAGGTAAACAAAAAAGGGGAGAGACGTTATGGTCTCTACCCCTTTTTGTAATTTTATAAAGGAAAAAGTGGGCTGATCACCACTTTTCCCCGTTGTACTCGTCGGAGACGGTCAGCTTCTTCCGTCCCTTGGCACGACGGGCGGCCAGCACTCTGCGGCCGTTGGCCGATGCCATTCTTTCACGGAACCCGTGCTTGTTTTTCCTCTTTCTGTTCGAGGGTTGGTAAGTTCTCTTCATTGCTATATATTATTTTTCTATTGTTATTCGTCACTCCATGCAATTGGGCTGCAAAAATAGACACTTTTTCTTAAATAGCCAAGCGATGACGCGTTTTTGCTCCAAAGACTTTGTGATTTTTGCCGATTTGGATTACTTTTGTGCCCGAATAACATTCGGAGACCGAATAACAACAATAACAATAAGAAACATAGTTGTATGATTAACGCCCAAGACATCAAGAACGGAACCTGCATCCGTATGGATGGAAAGCTCTATTTTTGCGTAGAGTTCCTGCATGTAAAACCCGGCAAGGGAAATACCTTCATGCGCACCAAGCTGAAAGACGTGGTCAGCGGATACGTCATCGAACGCCGGTTCAACATCGGCGAGAAGCTGGAGGATGTACGCGTGGAGCGTCGTCCCTACCAATTCCTGTATAAGGAAGGCGACGACTACATCTTCATGAACCAGGAAACGTTCGACCAGCACCCCATCGCCCACGACCTCATCAACGGTGTGGATTTCCTGCTCGAGGGCATGACGCTCGAAGTGGTGTCCGACGCTTCCACCGATACCGTGCTCTATGCCGACATGCCGATCAAGGTGCAGATGAAGATCACCTACACCGAGCCGGGACTGAAAGGCGACACCGCCACCAACACGCTGAAGCCCGCCACCGTAGAATCGGGCGCCACGGTACGCGTGCCCCTCTTCATCAACGAGGGGGAGACCATCGAGATCGACACGCGCGACGGCTCGTACGTAGGCCGCGTGAAGGCGTAATCCCACACTCCCCAAAGCCGACGCGTCACCACGCTATCCATCGCCGCCAATCTGTACGCTCGAAGAGCGGGGCGACGGTGACGCGGGTGTCGCGTTCTTTTTTTCCCAAAAGGAACCTGTCGACGAACGCTTCTATCTCGGGTCGCTGGCCGGGCGGCACCATGCAGTGGAAATGTCCTCCCACGATGGAGTAGCCCATGCGGTCGGCGATGCCGAAAGTCTCCCACACCCTGCGGGCGGCCCGTGCGGAGACGTACCCCGATTCGTCGGCCAGCCATTCGTAGTCGGGATTGCCCAGTATCAGCAGCGCGCGGGGGGCGATGAGGGCGCAAAGTTCATGGTGGTCGATGGGTAGGCGCGACACGTTCTCTTCCTTGAACCGCGCCATGCTCTCCTTGAACCACGCGTAATTGGTGCGTCCCAGCGTCTCCACGTTTCCCAGCGTCTCGGACACGCGCCAGGCGGCCGCCCCTCCCCCACCAGGCTCTTGCGCGATGGTGAGCGCCAGGCGCTCGTCGAGCGCGCCGGCGAAGAGTGCCATCTTGCCGGCGAACGAGCAGCCCGAGACGGCCAGGCGCTTCAGGTCGATCCGGCTTTCCTGTCCCAATAGCTCCAACCCATCAATGACGCGGCTCACACCCCATGGCCAGGCGCTGTACGCCCCCATCTCCACCAGCTCGGGATAGAGCCGGTTGATGGGTTCGTTGCCCCGCTTCTGCGTGTGCGACATCACTTGGGTGAAGTCGAAGGTGATGCGTGCGATGTCGCGCCGGATGAAGATGTCGGCAGGCAGGCTGCCCGTTCCCCATCCGATGCCGATGATGGCCGGATAGGGCGCCGCCCCTCCCGTGGGATAGGCGATGTGGGCTGTCAGTCGCAACGTGGCGTCCCCCCGGGTCACCTCGACCACCAGCGTGTCGCCCTCCATGCGGGCTTTCAGGTCGTCGCGGGGCACGGCGGGCTTCTCGCCTATCTCGTAATGCTGGAGCATCCGTATGATCTCGGCACGGCGGCGGCTCCAGTCGGCGAAGTCGGTCGAGCGTCCGCTACCGTCGGCCCAGGCGAACGGGTCGGGCAACGTCTTCACGTCGGGAAGCTGTTCCAACGGAGGCATGGGTGGCGCGGGGAAGTCGGCGCCCCGGTTTTCCACGTCGTACACCAACGGCAGGTCTTTCCCTTCCGGAAGCGTTATTCGTTTCTCGAAGGTTCCCACGGGCATACCTTCGATGTTCATCAGGTTAGCGTCCATCGGGTTGTCGGCCCAGGCGTAGCGCGCCGACACGGGGCTTGGCACGCGGGCGCTCCATACCCTCACCGTGTTGGCCGCGAGCGGTGTGGCCTCGGCCTCGGCATACTTGCCGTCGGCTCCGGCCACGGCGAATCCGCGTAGGCGCGAATTGGGACAGAGGCTCGATCCGTCGGTGTCGAACGTCAGGATAAGGTCGCCCGCCAGTCCTGCCTCTATGGCTGTCGGCTCGGGCGAGCGGCTGACGAATCCCGTCTCTCCGTAAGCTACCCGCCGGGCTTGCAAGGCCAGCCGGTAGCCCACGTCACGCTTATTGAGCGGGTGGATGTCGTTCCATTCGCCCAGTCCGAGGGTGACGATCATGCCCACGTGCGGAATGCTGAGCGAACGGCGTTGGATGTCGCGTGTCAGTGCCCAGGAGCTGTGTTCCTGGTACCGTTCGGGCTTCATGAAGTTGGGCAGCTGGACGTACACCACGGGTAGGTCGGGCGTGTCGAACGTCGTCCGCCATGTGTTCACCAACGCCTCGAAGCGCTTCCCGTAGCTGGCTTGTCCGGCGTTGGCTTCGCCCTGGTACCACACCACGCCCTTGATGGCGTAGCGGCTCGCCGGGGCGACCATGGCGTTATAGAGCGCCGTGGGACTGTTCTGCCCCGGCGTGGGTGGCCGGCGCCGTGCGTTCCTGCCCGCGAATGGCGGTTGTGGCGGCGGGGCGTCGCGTCCCACTTGGTACCGCCAGTCGCCCGTGAGGTCGACGCTCTCGTCGCCCACCATCAGCTTATAGGGTTTCTCCTCGACCAATCCCCCGCCGGCATCGCCTTCGAGGCGGATGGCTACGATGTTCTCGCCCGCTTTGAGCACGCCTGCGGGGATGGCGTATTTGCGCGGTGGGTAACGATATCCGGTGTGTCCCACGTAGCGTCCGTTCACGAAGGCCGAATCGCTCTCCACCATCGTCCCCATCCGGAGGAATCCCGGTTGTCCGGCCCAGGAAGCGGGCACCTCGACGGTCCGGCGCAGCCAGACCACGCCGTTGCGGAGGGGCACGCCTTTCTCGCCCCAATAGCCGGGGAGGTAGACGTGCGGCCAGTCGGTGTCGTCCCAGTCGGCGAGTTGCCATTTGCCCATTCCCGCGTCGGTAGGAGGGACTTGCGGCGGCATCTTGCTCAGGGTTTCTCGTGAGGCCTGCCTCATGCTATCCTGCAGGGCACGGTCGGTGAGTTGTTCGAGCTGTTCCGCCAGTTCGGGGAAGGCGCGTGCGGCCTCGGGGCTGAGCCAGGCTTCGATGGGCGATCCGCCCACGCTGGAGTTGAACAGGCCGATGGGAACGTTAAGGTGCTCGTACAGGTACTTCCCGAAGAAGTAAGCGGTGGCCGAATAAGCCATGATGTTGTCGGGCGTGGCCGCTTTCCATGTCCCCGTCACCTCTTGCCCGGTGCCGTCGACGTCGTACCTCAGGTTGGTCTTGAAATGGCGGATCATCGGGTTGTTGATGGATGCCACTTCGTCGGCGAACATCTCGGCCACACGGTTCATGGGTGTCTCCATGTTCGACTGTCCCGAGCAGAGCCACACCTCGCCGATGAGTATGTCGTCGACCTCCAGTTCGTTCACCCGCATCGAATAGGGTCCTCCGGCCGGTTGTCCCGGCAGCGTGAGCATCCATTCGCCCCGCTTGTCCACGCGGGTCTTGTAGGTCGTGCCCTTGAACGAGAGCGTGACCCGCTCGCCCGGATCGCCCCATCCCCAGACGCGGATGGGGGCGTGGCGTTGGAAGACGACGCCGTCGCTGATGAGTCGCGGCAGCCTGACTTTACCCTCGGCGGGCAACGCGGCGAGCAGGGCCAGCGCGAGCAGGCCGATCAATTTCCTTGCTTTCATGAATTTATCGCTATTGGTTGGTACTGCCGCGAAGGTATCCTTTCTTCCGCATACATAGCCCTTGGCGTGTTACACGAATTAACGCGTAGGTTACATATCCGCACCTCAGAATACGAATCCCGCGGTGGCGCCCCAAGCGGTGAAAGGGCCGATCTTGTCAACCAGCTCCCACACTCCCTTATATAAGAAAGAGAGCCTGATGGCGCATTTTCCCTTTCGGGATAGCGGAATGTCCACCCCTGCCCGGGCGTAATAGCCGGGCATGACTGTCACGCCCGAACCATTAAGCGAATGCCCAAAATCAAGATTGACTCCCACTTCGGCAAAGGGGCGTACGACTCCTTTCGGATAGGTGTACTTCACACCCAATTTCGACGAGAAGACAGAGGTGTCGGTGCTTGACGCGCGCGAATAAGAGAGATCAACGACAGCGCTGAAAGAATCCGACCACCTCGGATTGGCGATGGTGAAAGTGACTCCTACCAAGAGAAGCGCGTCGCTTCTCATCAATCCCGCATACGAATACCGCGTGACCCCGGCATAAGGAGCCAGTGTCCATCGCATCCGCGGAGGGGCTTTCTCTTCCGTCTCAAATTCCACGCACTCCTCGCCTGTCGTGCACACGGCGTAATGGTAGCTTTTCGTCAATTCGATCAGGCTTTTCCTGTCGAACTTGGTTTTGTCTATTTGGGTATCCAAAGCGGGGTAGTCATCGAATACGTAACGAAGGATCGGGATATATCGGTCTCGCCCGTTCAAGGCGACGAGCATATCACTGTCCAATCGGGGAGCGTCGACCTTCACCAACGCGCCGTCTTTGTCGATGAAGTAAATGTCGGTATAGCCGGTCTCTTCGTAGTAGTACAAGCTCTTGATGCCTTGCACCAAGTATTCGAGGAACACGGGTTGGCGTTGCCCTCGCTTCATCTCGATATACCTGGAGACGTAATACTTCCCCTCTTTCGTGAATCGGTATCCTTCTATCTCGAACGGTGCGTAGGATATAGCTTCCTCGCTGCCGCTTGCCCTGAAGGTACAATGTTCGGCGTTCATCCTGTTGGTTCGCAAATCGATCTCTCCATACACGGTATCCCTCGCTAACGTAATGATATAGCCGGGGCGATAGTTCAGTTGGGCGCTAAGATTCATCCCGAGACAAAGCATGGAGCTAAGCGCGATGAAGCGTAAAGCGAATGTTTTTGTTTTCATATACTTTCGATATTGGTTCATGTATTCATCTTGGTAAATCGAAACGGTGTTACTCACAATCCGTAAAAGGAGGCGACGCCGCAAATATAAGCTATTTACGTACACGATACAACTTCTGGACGGTTTTCTTTGAAAAGATTGAGGCGGCGTGTCGTATCCATCACGCGAGGTCGACAAATATCAATCGCGGATTCGTGAGAAGCGAAAAGCCCGAGCTTTTGTAATCAGATTTCGGGAATGGAGAAAAAAGCCCGGACTTTTGTAATCAGATTTCGGGAATGGGAAAAAAAGCCCGAGCTTTTGTAATCATACTTCGGGAATGGAGAAAAAAGCCCGAGCTTTTGTAATCAGATTTCGGGAATGGAGAAAAAAGCCCG